>NZ_JBQGUZ010000013.1:0-110881 GCF_052078135.1 Acinetobacter lwoffii | reverse complement strand
TGGATGTCTGGTGATTTGTAGTCATAAATTTTAGTCCCCACTTGTTTTTAAGTGGGGACTAAATTAAGGCTTATAGGATGAATTCATAAGGTGTGTTCAGCGGACGCTTACTCAGATTCCACAAGATGAGCGGATTGACTCTGTTTATACCGATGGGGCTTATGACACCAAGCAATGCCGTCAGGTCATTGCAGATCGGCAAGCGCATGCGGTGATTCCACCTAGAAAAAATGGAAAGATACAAAGAGTAGCTCGCTAGAGCGAAATGAATTACTTCGAACAATTAAACGTTTAGGCAGGACACTATGGAAAAAATGGTCAGGCTATCATCGGCGAAGTTTGGTTGAAACTAAGATGCATTGCATCAAATTATTAGGAGATAAACTCAGTGCAAGGAGTTTTGATAGCCAAGTGAATGAGATCCATGCACGTGTAGCAGTCCTTAACAGATTTACGGAATTAGGTCGACCACTTACCCAAGTTACGCCTTAAATTTGGCTCAATTAGGGGCGCTTTGCATTTCAAATCTTTGTGCAACAAAGCCACTTCAAAGTAGAAATGTCTGGTCTGGATTGTTGCCACTCTAATTTGAGTTTAAAAAAGCTAGCAAATCTGCTAGCTTTTTAAGATGATTATTCTATTTTTTAGAATTTAATAAACCAAAGAAGTTCTCTCCATCGTTCTCTAAGTCTTCAAAAAACTTATAAAACGATTGGGCAATAGCCTTATTTTTGACAATAATACCCACAGGCACTGTTGTTAAAATATTTGTGGATGAATCACTAACGTGAATAATCAAAACACAAAAAGAGTCTTTCATAACCAAAAGCTCAAAATTACCGTCAAAAACTACACTACTTTCCTTAAACGTTAGAAAGTGCTTGGCTCCTGCCTCAGCTGTGATTAGTTTTTTATAACTTGCGATTGATTGTTTATCATTTCTGTATGCCACTGGTAAGAAGCATTTAAAGTTTTTGGTAATTGTGGTTGTCGATAAACGATCAATAAAATCACTAAATCTATCTGACTTACCCCAAAATTCATCTGATGGAGCTAACCAATACAGCTGTTTATCATCATTATTCTGGTCTTGATATTGTTTGATTGTTTTGAAAAACAGGTCTGAATTTTCCTTAGAATATATTGGCCCGATAAAGTATTCATTGGATTTGTGTTCTAGCTTAAATAAGCGATCTAAATTAAGCTTATTCTCGCTAAAAATAGATTCAACTGAAAAAGTATCCTCCATATCTAATTCATGGAGTACCTTTAGAATATCCTCAATATTTTGTGGCTTCTTAGCTGATCTAAGAGCAGCGTAAAGAGAATCTTCGATTTTGTTAAGATTTTCCATGTGATTAAAATCACTAATCTCTGTAGGTGTATAATTCTCATCAAGCGTCAATGGTAATGTAAAACGACGAGAATGGTCTCGCAATTTTTCCACTTGGCTCATTTTATACAGTTGCAGCTTCTTTTCATCCACTGATGGATTCAACTTAACTAATCCTTGGCTGAAATAAAATCGAAAATTTTTCTGAAACTCCTTACTAACCAAAGACTCACCATTTGAAAGGTATTGGTTAGAAGCATCTAATTTAATTGAATTTGCCCCATTGTCAGATGCGTTGGGATTAACTGGCTCAGGATTCAAGCCAATCATCTCAAAACTCATCTTTTGAATATTGTCCTCAATCTTATTTACATAAGGAATTGCACAAACATCCGAGAATGCTTTCTCAAGTCGCTGAGTCAGAGCAAATCGATCATCTTCAAGATGTTTTATCTGCATTTGTTTTAATAATTTAGTTAATAGCACATCTGTTTCATGATTAGATAACCCTAAGAACCGCGCTATTTTTTCAGCAGAAAGTGGTGCAATTACCAATAGGCGCAATACCATAGAATCAATAAAATCTAAGGTATCTGTTGTGGTATAGCTAAATGCCACATTGAATAGTTGTGATGGCAATGTAACATCTACGTCATGATAGCTTCTTAGTGAATTTTCCATGAGTTATACCCCTGCCTTTCTATATTTTTTTGATCTATTTTTATTAATGTGCGGATTGTTTTGTACTATTTTGACAATGGCGCGTTTTGAAATATATCGATATTCTAAAGTCTGATTTTCACGGCACTTGATGTAATTTAATACGCGTCCTAAAGGTAAGTTACTGTTGACTCCTTGCCACATTTCTGACGCACCAAAGATTACAAGACGATCCATTGCGCGAGATAAAGCCACGTTCACACGATTTGGTGACTTCAAAAATGCAGGAAACTTAGTTGGATCATTTCGCGTAACTGAGAGAATGATGATCTTATTCTGTTTACCTTGATAACTATCCACCGTATCAATACGCACAATTGATCTCAATGCATCTGACACTTCACACAAAGAGAAGGCTTTTCTTAACCGGTTTTTTTGCTCAGCATAGGTACAAATTACACCAATAGCAGGCTCTTTAAGGGAATCAGGCTCTGGCACTAATTTATTTAACAAGAGTTTGTCTTGGTCAATCCGCTGAAGAAAATCGATAATTTCATTAATTTCATGTGGGTTATAAATACTACTACCTTTCTCCATTTTGAAATGCTCAGCATTCCCAGTATCCACCCAAGTAACTGTTGAATTCAATTCTATTACGATGTCGGATGCATAGTTATCAGGCACAATCCGCTTTAACTTAATTTCTTTCAGCTCTTCATCACTTAAACCACGAGAATCGACAACTTCAGTTTCAAGTTTTCCTTCATAAAAACAGTCTGAAACTAATTCGCCGATGCTCGGACTCATTCGGTACTGTGACAAGAGTTCTGAACTAGCCTTTAGTCCATAATGTGAATTAAAGATACGGCCAAAGTCGCTTTGTAATTTATCTTCCAAATCATCATCTGATATCTTAAGTTGCTTAGCTAAAGCCTTTATATGATCGCTCGAATATAGTGGAGGAAGTTGGTCTTGATCCCCAACTAATAAAATACGTGCACCTGACTGCATTGCAATTGCCAATTCTGAAGCGATTGAACGTGCTGCTTCATCAATAATCACCCAATCAAATACGTGATTGGCGATTCCAATACTTTGTTGGCCAACACCAACGCATGTGCCACAGACTAATTGCCTTGTTTTGACCAGAAAACTTTCATAATTAGCATTTTGGCTTTCAATTAATGGTTCATAATCTAGGGCAATATTGATCAAGGCTTTCGCTTTAAGTCCTTCCTCATTAGATACCCCGTAGTATTGATTAAGTGCTGCGAACGTAATCATGTCGATCTTATTTAACTGGTTTAATACTGTTATCTCTTTATCATTGATACAGTCTTCCAGTTGATCCCAAAAGTCTTGATTTCCGTCAAACATGCTCTTCAGCTTATGCATTGCTGATTTGAAAGCCTGGGTATACTCTTCTAATGAGAAACTAAACTTTTGATCAAGATCATCTTGGTCGATTGACTGATACGCAGATTTAAGACTATTTAAAATAGTGACTCTGATTTCATAAAGATCGCTCAAGTATTCAGCTTCAAGTGATAAATCTTTTGCAAGCTCAAGCACTCTTTCTTTAATATTAGACTTAAACAGCTCTATCTGGCTCGTAATAATTGAGCCTGTATAGACATCTTTTAATTCAGGAGACACAGCACTCTCTTTATTGCTTATTCGAGCAATACTTAATGGTGTGTCATACTCTGTGCATAGCTGACGTATACGCTCAACACTTGTATTTACAGCTTCGTGCGACTGACTAACAATTAAGATGTTAGATACATTTTGTTTATCATAGAGATAGTGAGCCAGTATAGAGATAAATTCAGTTTTGCCGGTTCCTGGTGGTCCCTTTAATAGTGATACAGGTCCATACTTAAGCACATTACGGAACGCTTTACGTTGTAATGGATTGAGGGCTTTAACCAATTCCCCATTTTTGTATTTGTTATAGTGATCTAGATCTTCATCAGGCACTTCAATCTCATAATCTTTTGCTTCAATCACTAATGATGGTTCAAAGTAATCTACGAGATTTTCAATGACAGCCTTATTACTCAGAATATTTGTCAGAGCATCTGCACGTTTCCGATTAGATGACTTATCTGCCTTGCTTTGTAGAAACAGTGTTGCTTCTTCAGGAACTTCATTTGTTTTTTTACAAAAATCGATCCACAATTCTCCGACTTTTGATTGCGCAATATTCACCGTACCTATGCAGAAAGTGTAATCACCTCCCGCCCCAGTTTCTTTAGTGCACATTACATCGACTTTATCGGTCTTTGAAAATTTAGCTGAAACATCTTCTGCAGAGTCATAGTATGCAATAGCACTCTTTGAATCTTTAAAATGTTTGCTCGAAACTATCTTTAACGGCTCAGACAGAGTGATTGTAGGATGTGCATGACGCTCAGTCGCCATGACTTTTTTCCACAACTCTTTCGTTTCAATATCAATTAAGTGGCTATGTGTAGGCAGATGACTCATTGGCTGTGCCATAAGCTCATCAGTAGCTATAACATCGCCTATCTCTTCTTGTAATGCTTTTTGTTCACGCAGAGCCCGTAATGTTTCCTCTTTCTCTTGAGTCCTTTTGAGCTGTGCTTGCTTAAACTGTTCAATAGCATCCTTAAAGTTTTGATCTTTTGCTAAGAAGTCATTTAACTCTACAATGTTGTCACGCTTACTCATCCCAGATATCGGGTGGACTTCAATGCTAACATCAATAGTCAGATCTGCATCCCTACTAGCCTTCCACCACAGGTCTTGTTTTTTGACAAAATCAAGGAAACTTAATTGATTTTCATGGGGCTTATAAAACCCTTTTAACATGCCATTGATTCCGCTAAGTGTAAATCGAAAATCCCCCTCACTTGCTGCCTCAAGTTGGATATAAACTTTGCCGTTTTCGGGATAAATCGTAAAGGGCGTCTCAACCTTACTTGTATAAATACTAATCTGAGGAGCTTCTTTTACAATAGCACCCTTACATTCAAATGCCTCTATAAAGCGAGAATTATCAATATAGCGTACACTTGGATCTTCCATTCCTTCTATGCTCAAGGCTGTATTTAGCCAGGATAAAGTAGGATCCATTGAAGCCACATCATCCACAGCCAAGTCTATATCGTATAGATCTGCGATTAATTTCAATGCAGTAAAGTTGTCACACTGAATGACTGTTGGATCTTCAATATCAGATGGGAAATAAGCATTAGAAGAATCAGGTTGTGGTACTTCAGGATGGAAGCAATCATTAAAACTAACTTTCAAGTTTGTTTTATCTACTAGAATCTTTTCATCATCCAAGTTTCCATGTTGAAAGCCATGCTCATGAAATTTTTTCAGAGAATGCAATAACTGAAGTGAAAGTTCATTTTTTTCATCCTCAGTTAAGCCCTCAATAACCGTTGACCAAGCTTCACCCTTTACCATTTCAGTTACTAGATACACACATGCTGTGCTAGTTGATAAACCAAAATCAATAATCTTAGGAAGGTATGGCAAATTGAGAGCCTGCGTCATTTTAAGTTCTTCAAAGAATCGCTTAAAACAACTCTTTTGATAAGTTGTCATTGCAGATGCAACTTTACCCATCCATGTTTTGACTAACATGTTGCCTGATGCATAGAGTGTAAAATTTTGGTTAGCATCAATAGGCGCGCCAAATATCGGGTAACTGATATAGGTATTTGTCTGATTTAAATATGGATTCAGTACATCTGCATCAAGTTCATAACTAACTTGTTCAGCAGGTTTTTGAGCTAAGAAATCTTGGAATACTGCACATGCATTATCATATTTCCCTGTCAAAGCTCGTGTTAAAATACGCTCTAACCAGTGGTTCTGATCTCGCTCCTCAAGACTAAATTTTTTCAATGAACGTGGGCTCAGTCGAGCATTCTTCCAAATATGAAGGATTAACTGCCCTAACCAATACACATCCTTTTGTGCAGCTGTCAGCGCAAGATTCGGAAGATGAGCTGTTGTATTCAAAAATGGGAGTTCGTTAGCCAGTTCAGGGTCAATTTTCGAGGGCTGTGTTTGATCATTTGCTGCCGAAAAATTGGATAGCAATATCTCCTTTTTATAAGAGATCCACACACTATGATCACCCACATCACCATGAGTAATTCCCATTTGATGTAGGTGATTAAATTTACCAAGCAAAATCTGGAATAAATCCAATTTCTCAGATTCAGACATTTTCTCAGCATAAGCGCCGATGAATTCGTTGACTCGATAGCTGTTCTCAGGCAACTCATACAACTCATTATATTTTGATGTCATGTCATCAAGACTTGGGTTTGTAATCGGGTGCAAACAACTTTGATAAAGATCAGGCTTTTCTGTTTTAATTTTTTGGAAAACCCGGCGCTCATTGCAGATCAAGTTGAATCGATGTTGAGGCTGACTCATTCTTGAGTTACTCAACTTGAATTCATTAAAATCCCAACAACGCATTAAAGATTTTTCACCAACGATGGTCAATGAATGCGCTTTATACTCGCTATAAATCTTTTTAGGATGCGGTAAGATCAAGTCACCTCGTTCATGATTATTAATAATCAAAGAGCGTGGTTGAATTTGGTCAGGCGCAAAAATTTCATCAATAATGGCGTGATATTCTTTTTTAATATCATATATGCGACCATCACGTTCCAGATGCTTGCGGAACATATTATTAAAATTCTTCTGTTGAGCTAATTGTATAAACTCATCTATCGAAAGAATGTGCTCTAAATCTTCTGGAGGCAGGCGCGAATAATCTGCTTTACCACACATGACAACAAAGTGAGAAACACTTTGGTAATGAAATGTAATGCCCTTAGCTTTCTTTTCTGAAACTTTATCCTTTAGTTTATTAACTATAATTTGCATTTTTTTTACATTTTTAGCTACAGGGCATGAATCTTGCTCTTTATTACCTACGTACCATTTTCCTGCAACTTTTGTAATTTCCTTACCGTTCCAGTCCTTGAATTCAATGACCAAAATGTTTGCATGAGTAATAATTAGGAGATCATATTCAAATTTCTCAGAACTACCTTTCGCTACTGCTTTTTTTCCATTTTTATGCATAAATTCAAAACCAGCATATGCTCGCCAGTTTTTAGTTTTTTCGCCACGATCAAAGACCTTTTTAATCTTATCAATTGCTTTGAGTTCGTGCTCGTATATACCTGTCTCTGGATATGTAACTTTCATATTAAAAGATTCTTTATTTAAAATGTCTTGCTTTTGCACATACAACAAATAAGCGTCAAAAATGATGCTAAATTTTTATTAACATAAAGTAATGCTATATGTACGGTGTCTTTTAGAAAAAATACTTAGCGTAAGAATTTAGTTTTTTCAGGTTGATGGTTAGTTTGGCCAAATAAGCCCTCCGAAGGTTTTTTATATTCAGTTTAGGATTGTATTTAAAATAAAGTCTGCCAAATATTTTGGTGTAAAACCTGAGTCTTCTAGCACGATCATCATTTAGATGATCTAACTCAATCATTCGTTTAAGCAAAACGTATTTCACTTAACGGTTCATAATGTGACTTATATTACATTTAATTTTTGAGTATTCAAAATTATTTTATTGAATTATAAGAAAAAAACTTAAGGAATTCCTTAAAATTTGATGACAATGGTCATATCTCTAATCACTAAAAAGACCAAAAATAGATATCTACCCATATCTCTCGGACAAATTAACTCTATTTTATAAAAGTATCAATAAATTCATTAGGTTCATGAACCAAAAATTTATAATTATTTTTTATTTATATAAGTTATTGAAAATAATAAATAAAATTATTAAAAGTTTTATTAACTAGACTTCAGGTGAACATAAGTTAAAGTTCGAATTAAAATGAATAGGGTAGTCGCAATTTCCAAAAAATGACAGCTCATGTGTCGTTTAGATACTAACAATTTGTTTATTATAACAAATCTTAAGCATGTTAGCTGTCGTCATTCTTTGATACGGTCTACGTACTACCGTACAATCATCAGCTATATTCATGGTGTTACTTTGCATAATTTACATTTTCTGCATTCAAACCAATCAATCCAAAATTACGTGCACGTTCGAGACACATAAGCTGTCATTGACGACACATGTAATGTCACTGGTTGCGTTCGTGCGTCTATTTCCGTTGAACTATGCTATACCTTGAATAGCCAGCTACTCGGTTCACTGAAATACTGACCGACACGTTAGATTTCAGTTTTAAATCAAAATAGCGATCAATCGTCACAATTAGATGTTTTACATAATCAAAAACTACATATGTTAAATCCTTTAAATCATTGTTCTGGTGTGCAACTTCAATAAATTCTGAAAACAACGCTACACCTGTTTCGTTGGCCAGATTCGCTAACTGATTATCCAATCCGGCAATTGCCGTTAATTCTGATGCAATCACCACTTTATGCATTGCTGTTTCCGCTTCAATGCCTTTGTACTCAATCCCCTTGTATATATAGACATCGTTTTCTCGTTTGCCTTGGTTCCAAGGGTTATCCGTACCATCCAGTCTAGGCATGCTGTACGGTCGTTTTAGTTTTGCTGGAGGTGTTTGTTTAGCGGTGACTTCATAAAGGTTAAATACGCAATCTGTGTAGCGTTTAAGGCTATGGTATGTCAAAGCTTGCTGTTTGGCGGTCAACTCCCGTGGTGATACATGATTCACCAAGGTTTTGAACATTTCTAATGATTCTGGTGTGAACGATCCATCTTTTTTTGCATTGTCCATCAGGTCTTTTTTAGCCCATTTATGCTTTAGTTTTTCCGCTTCAGCATCAGATATTTTCTCTCCCCGATACACGTATCCACGCGCTGCGTTTGAATACTCAAAATCTGCTCGTTTTACTGCCTTGTAGACCATTGTTTTTGTCATTTGTTTTGCACCAGTTTTTCCCATAGTTGTGGCGACCGCTTGAGGGCTTAACACGTACCCATTCTTTTTCGCTTCGGTCGTAACACCAAAACTCGTACCCTAAACAACAACGTTTATTCACGACATAGCGGTAGGTGTTGCAGATCGTAAGCATATTCTCAGTGGCGTTAACTTCCCAAGGTTTAAACGCAATAAGCTCTGTTATTGCTTCCCTGTAAAGTCGTGTTGCTTTGGGATTATTGAATAAGATCCGTTCTTTTTTTGAGGTCTTAGTGATTGCATTCATTTCGTCCACGACCTCACTAATGCTTTTAGCCAATCATCCATCAAATCAACTAAAATTGCCCGTTCTCTGCCTGTTGGATATGCGCTTAACTTCATATTCCAACTATTTGCCGACTCTTCTGTGCCGTGCACCAAAAACCCATTTTGTTGATCATTTTCAGCCAGCTTATCCGTCACCCAACATTCAAACAGTCTGGCAAAGATTTCTGTTGGCTGTGACCAATACATTGACCGTGATTGATCTAGGTGCATGGCGTTATTCATAAAGCCCGTACCGCCTTGTCTTTCTTCGTAATCAAGGTATTTGGTTGACTTAAAAGTAAGATAATTAACCAGCTTGATAAACTTATCTGCAGTCTGGCCATCTTTAAGATGTTTGTATGCTGACTCTTGATGATTCTGTACTGAGTAACGCCCTTTACTGGTGTAAAGAAAGTATTCGCTAAAAAAGTTATTATTGAGTCCGTTTCGTTTTGCCAAAACACAATCAAATCCGTGCGCGAACTCATGGGCTAGTGCTCCAACACCTTGCGTCTTGGTCAAATGAATAAGCATATTACCTGGTTCAAAGTGAGCTGCTGCGCTATCAACGCCTGTGCCACGCGAACCGAATGCTATTCCTAGCTTACCGCCTAAAGATGCGAACGTAACGGGTAGACCTAGAAGTTCGACAAGATCCATTAGTGAGTCATACGTGCAATTCAGAAACCATGCACGTTCCTTTTGATTTACCCAATTGCCGAACTCGACTCCAGAAAATTTGAAATAGTCCATAAGCAACTGGCTATCGATGTTTTCACCCTTTCGATGGTCCTTACCCTCGCGCACTTCAACTCTGTCGTAGCGCGGTCTTTTGGGTGGTTTTGCGCGTCCTTTTTTGGGTTCTATGACTCGTTCATCTAAAATTGGCTGAAAAAATGTTTTTACTTTTTCTAGTGCTGCATTGAATGTGTCGTATTCCGTCCAATCATCTAGTGTTTGAAACCGCTTTGCTGAAATGGATTTAACGGCATACCACTTATGTTGACCAGTCTCAGTGTTTAATAATTTTTTGGCACCATAATTATCCGTATCAAGTACACGATCGTCTGGCCATCCTAAAGGGATTAAGTTTTTTAAGCGTAAACGTGTGTCTGAACTAAATGATAGTGGGTGTTTAACTCTGCGATTGGTATGTCGTCCAGCTGAGTAGCGTTCTAAAATATCTTTTTCACTTCGTCCAGCACCAAACTTAACGGTCATGTACGCATTAAAGTCGTCTGTCAGTTGTTCTAAACGTTCGTAGTGTGAGCTTTCATATTTGTTTTTTAAGAAGTGTAGCGTAGCAATGTAGGCATCATCCCATTGCTTTTGACCTATGCTAAACCAACCGCCCCCTAAAGGCTTGTTGGTTAAGTTTGCATAGACCAAAGAAAATAATAGTGCATGTTTTACAGGTTTATGGCCAGATTGGGCATCAGCTCTAAAATCAGGCTTTTGCCAATATTCCTTTTTAGTCACTAGGCTGTCAGACTTAATTCCATTCATGTTGCCTGAGAAGTCTGGTGATGGGTTGTCTTTACGTGCACCAGCAAACTTTTTACCTACATCCGTAATAGGACCATCTTTTTTTTCATTACTATTTATTTCTTCAGTCATAGCTAAACCACATAATTGTTAGTTGCGTATATCGTCCAAGATTTCTGACAGATCAAACAGATTAATATCTTTGAGTTTTGCTTCAGCATTGATGCACTCAAGTAAATTCATAAAACCAACAAAAATAATGTGTGGTATTGGTCTATTGTTGATATGCACGGGTGTTGACCAAGTGCGTACACGCGTTTCGCATATTTCAAGCCCTTGTTCTTCAAAAAGCTTGATCAATGTCGGGATGTCTTTGTCTAGTTGAGTAAGGGCTAATAACGACCGAAATACATCATTTAAGCTAATAGAGTGGTGACGATGGTTCGGATTGTGCTGTTTTCTATTGTCGCCCTGTTGTTGATTAAAGTAATGATGTTTTTCGCGATCTTGAGATGTTCTGTTTAAATATTTCATTTGGTATTAAGCTCCAAAGAGATAGCTGTAAATCAGGTACAAAATAAAAGTTATTGTTAATCCCGACACCAATAGAGAATTGATCGGGTAATTTTCTAAGTTAAAAGGTTTTCTGTGATAGCTCACTCCCCAATCTGAAACAGATCCTCGCTCTACGGCACTATAAAAGTTAGTTTGTGAGGCGTTTAAACGGTTGTTGTCTACTGATATGAATTCCAGTTTGCACAGCAATTCGTCACTCAGGTAGTTAAAGAAAGTCGTTGGTGTACCATTTGATAGGATGTGTATATAACCGACCTGTTTTTGGGTATAACCCATTCGCTCATACGCTTTTTGAAATTCGTGCGTTAAAGTCGCACTAAACTTATCCCCCTTATTTTTGGCAATCAGTTCAATTGGTGGCTCAGCTCCAGCCTGAATAAGCTTGGTGAATTTAGGACTACCACAACCCCAATTTTGAGAGATCCAAACACCGCGTTTTGTGTCGTGAATCAAACCATCAACAATGACCACGGCTGCATCACCGATGTCGCCGTTTTCTTTTTCTGTAAATTCGGTGTTATCAACGTCTTTTCTGAATTCTTCAGGCATTGGCCTTAAAACTTCTAAAAGATTGGTACTGTCACTTTGTACATGACCAGTAGCCAAAATCATCGACTCAATTTTTTTTAGGGCATGTTCAGGTACTATCAATACTGAATGTACACGCTGGTCATACGCATCAGATTGAATGTCTTGAGCTTCGGTATTCTTTTCAATAGTGCTTAATTCCATATTATTTCTCTGCCTGGGCTTTCTGGTATTCAACTGCAGTCTTCATTGAATATTCGGTATCATCTTCGTGCTCTGTACCAACCATGCTTTGCTGACCTTGGTATATACCTTTAACAGCATTGACGAATGCGTTATGCGCCGTAGCGTTGTAATACGTTAAGTTTCCAGCACTGGTCGAATCATTGAATGTCAAAGTATTAGGAACATGCCAAACTGCTGAATAAGCCTTGCCATCGATAACAACAATAGGTTCAAACTCGACCGCTTCACGGTGCTTGGTTTCATTCCATGGTGTATAGAAAACAGTATTGTTTTTGAGGTTGTAGACCTTGAATACGATCTGGCCAAGATTCCGTATTTTGGCCTCTTTGTTGTATGCCTCTAAAACCTTGTCTTTTTGGAAGTCTGTAATTTCAAGCTCAGGGTTCTTCGTAATCACCAGTGTTTCATCAGTCGTTTTAATCTCAGATGGAACGTAGATTTTTGAACCTTTAGGGAAACGTCCTGATTTCTCCAATGCGGATCTAAACTTGTTATTTGCATCCAAGAAGTTGCCAAACTCACTACTGAAGTAGCTGTAAAAATTTGATGCACTGGTGAACATGCCAAACTGATTCACCCGAACAATTTGCTCAGATACAGTGGATGCTAAACTTGCATATGGTTTGCCCGACACATCAATTTCGCGCCATTTGTAGTTACGTACACCTACTTCTTTGTCGCATGCATCATTAAACATAGATGTAGAAACAATATCGCCGTCCAAGCGCTTCACATAAGCAACCGGGTAACTGCGGATAGGTGCCATACGAACAGCTTTGTTTGAATTGGTGTAAAAGCCAGATGACGAAATGATATTTTGTTCAGATGATTTAATTTGATAACTTCGTAATGTATTTAACTGTCGATCAAAGCTATCAATTTCAGATTCATATAAAACATCACCCTCAACAGATGTCGCGATTGAATAAGGGGCATACATCACATCGCCCTGAACTTTATCCATGATCTGCTCAGCTTCAATACGATATAACGGCTGTGAGAACATGCCATTTGATGCCAAAGCTGGTAGATCTCCCCCTACACCAAAATTACACGCTACTTTGTGGCTGGTGGTAGAAAGGCTTGATTGAGGTAATTTGTAGTTAGATGGATTGTAAGTGGTAACACGTTCATCATATTTGCGAACTTGTTCCTCAACTTTCTTTTCAATGGGATCTATTTGTTCTTCTTGAGATGCAGTATCAGTATTTGAAGGCTTTAACTTATCACAACCAAATAGCAAAACTGACAATATCGCTATGGTAAGGGTTTTCTTATTCACTAATTAATGACCTAACTTAAAACTACTAATACCTCACATTATAATTAAAAATAAGTATTAATGAAGTGGTATTTAATAGTTTAAGGACTTTTAAGCGAAAAACCCAATATCATTAATTAGTTTTAACGAACATTCTTTTAATGCAACTTCATAACCGCCGTTATTATTAAATGTAAAAGCAAATGGTAGCATTTTATCAATCGCAAATATCTTCTCTAATAAGTCGTTGTTTTCTGCAGATGGCTTATCCTTTAAGGCATATTGCATGGAAAACTTAGCATTTATACCCGTGCTTTTATATAAAGCATTTATTTGTTCTTTAAGGCTTTTTTCCACTTCTTGCACAGTATTGAAAATAAAATTCTGATTAACAGTGAATTTATCAGTTTTCAAAGATCCAAAGGTCCACGCCAGACTCTCCGAAACCACATACCCTAGAACAGTCTGCAATTCTTCATCTTCAAATTTGTGATAATGAACGTATGATTTAGTTTTACCGTTAAAATATAAAATAGAAATGGAGAACAACACCTCTTTGTGAGCATATTTAAAAGGTACTTTAACAAGACTATAAAAGTTTAAGAGCTCAACGTTGGAGGCTTTAGACATATTTTTTAAAAAAATTTTAAAGACATTAAAGTGATTATACTAAAAATATCAAAGAAATGTTAAAGGGTTTTAAAATGGATACAGTTGTTCTAAAAAATAGTTTAATTGCTAGTTTAGTTTTTGTATGTGTGTTCCTGGTGTTCCAAAACATCGACCATAGAGTTTCTGAACGTATACAGCTTGAGTCAACCAGTGCAGCATTCGAGTCGCTTGATAAAGACTTTTCTGCGATCAAAAGAAATGTGGATACTGAATTCAATAAGCTCCCGAAGTACGTGAAGCCAAGCAAAGAGCAATCGATCAATGATGCATTGGAATTCATTAAATTCTCGAAACAGACCTTTACTGACACAATGGCCCAAAATGAAGAACTTTTAGCAGAAGTTAAGGGTTTTGAGAAAAAGGCAAATGATGTTTTAGAAAAATAATAGTTATTTTAAAAAGAAAAATGGGAAGCTATAAGCCTCCCATTCTTTTAATGTCGTAAGAAACATTTAAATTTTGTTCTTAAAAGTATTATAGTAAAACTAATAATTTATGCAAATACTTTTAACAGAAATATCTAAAAGGTCTTTAACACTCAACGAATCCGAATAACTTAGACAGTGTGAATAAATTGTTAAAGTAGTCGAGTGTATATGTAAAACATTGGTATACCCATTAGAGATATGCGAATTATTATATATGTAAAACCTAACATACTTTTTAGTCGTATCTTGCGTAAAACTTACCAGATAATCTTTTGTGTTTTCATTTATGTTATCTTCGTATTGCTCTGTTATGCTCAGGATCTCTTTGCTGTTCAGCCAATAACTGCCTGTTTTATCTTGTTTAATCTGTTCCAAAATCAAATTATTTAATGACTGGTACTCTTTCGTTATTGCTTTGGCATATCGTTTTGATGACTGATGTTCTTTCCAGTCAATTTTTGCTTTCTTAAACAGTTTGAAAGCTGTAACCGCGCACAATATAGCTGAGATGGTACATAATATTATTCTACTACTATCACCTATAATGCCAATCATTCCTAAATGCACATCTTTTGAGAATAAACCGTTCAAAGATAGGTATACGCCAAAGATACAAAAACTTAACGCAAAAACCACAACTAAAATTAAAGTTGCTCTAATTAAAAGCTCATTAAAAGTAATTTTTCTTAAACTTTTGGTATAAAGCTTAATCTTATCTTTTTCAGATTTTAACATTTTAGCCAAGAACTTATGTTCTCTTTTTCCTCTGCTAAAAGGTGGTGTTACAGCATCTTTAAAAGTCATGTATAATCAAAAGTATTTTAACGTTCCATTAAATATACACTACACCTGGGCCTATTTAAAATGAAACATTATAGAATTATCGCTATTTTAATACCTTTAATATTTTCAGGTTGTGCAGCAAGCCACTCAGACAAAGAGCTTGTTGACTCTTATTACAATGACCAACAAAAAACAATAGAAAGCGATGTAGATCAACTCGTTAATTCCTACTCCGCTAAAGTCGTTACTCAGTACTACCCTGAACCATACTTCAATCCAACCAAGCCAATACCGCATTATTACGCTTTAAAGCTTGATGAAATGGGTATCCCTTACCCAAAAGAGCTTGTATACGACAATGCCGACTATAATTTTTATAAAGAGCAGGCTAAGTTTAATGCAAACAATAATGACGTAATTGATACAGATCACCACGATCACTAAAACTTTTTTATCGTAGGTGTTTTGTTGAGGGGCGTTTCTTGCCGAAACCTTTCTTAACCCCTTAGTGTATGAGGGTAAAAGATTCATACTATATTTTAGAAAATACACTTGATGGAGATAAAGACCAAAAAATCAAAGTGTTGAGAGTAAGCCAGTATGATACTTTTTATTACCCTCATACATTATCTTCTGAACTATCTTCACTCCTTTTTTGATTGGCTTCTTTGATAACATTTTCAATAAAACAGATAACTAAATTTAAAGCGATTAAAAATAATACGATATAGCCAATAGTTTTTAGAGTTAGTACAAAGTTATTGAATACATAAGTTGATGCTTTTCCTATTCCTATATAAACCACATAACATGCAAATATAACCAATGCTATTGCACTAATTGAAATTATTGCAAGTCCAGTATTTTTTAAAAATGAGCGCAATAAGTATTTATCGAATTTAGAATTATTCATAGCCATATACTATCCTTCATAAAAATTTCATTTTCTAACATTGAACGAAGCGCAACTATTGCTGCACCACCGCCAACAATAATTATGATAAAGCCGAATAAAAAATTGAGATTCATGTTTGCAGCTATGTTTAATTATTTAGATTTAAGCAACTTAATTAGTAGCATTACAATAGTTATTGTACGAGAGTACTTTACTCTCGTACACTTAGAAGATAAGCATCTGGATTCGTTTTTAATTCTTTATCTAACATTATTAGCTTATTCAACATATCTTGGTTTGTCGTCTTGGGAATGATCCAACCGCCAAAACTAATATTGTTTAATTTGATGTTAGGTAGTGGATCTTGTCTATTTTGTTCCAGTAACCAAAGATAGTTTTCACTACAAACAAATAAGACTTTTAATTCCTGATCAATGCGCCGTAAATCACAATATCTGAATAGGTTTACGTTACCTGGTGCTTCAGCATTGATAATTGGTTTTTTTCTTGTTTTTTCACCATGTAACTTAAAGTATTTAACACAACTTTCAATGTCACTTTTTAAATTGATTGGTGCAGTTTCTATTGGTGCCTCTGATAATTGTTCTTCAGCATATTCAAAATAGATCCAACATACATCTTGGTCTTTTAGCTTTTCAAAAAGCCAATCTGGAACGTCATGCAATTTTTGTTTTAGTACAAATGGTTTTCCTACATTCGTAATCTTGACGCTTCTTTTCTTGTACGTGTCCAGCTCCCCTATCTTCTTCACGCCACTTTTATATAAATAACGGTTTTTGAGAACTACTTTACTCTTTTTTACCTCTTTTTCAGGTTTAGGATCAGTACTGGATTTTTCAGGCTCAACATTCAAACAAAAGTAATCTATTCCTTTGGTAAACAATTGAAACTTCCCCTCCTTTTCAATTAAGGCAAAATTCCCTCTGATTTCAGCACCTACTATATCTTTAGATATTAGAAATCGATCATCAACGGTTTGTTCATTTAAGAGCAGTAAAGCCGATTTAAAATCTACTTTGTGTTCTGGTATTACAACATAACCGTGGTCAAACAACTTTTTGCTCACTCGGATAACTGTGTAAATATCCATAACCAGCTCCTTATATTATTTCCTGTAATTTTGGTTGATGTATTCTTGGATCGCTACAATTCTTTTTTCTGAAGTAGGATGCGTTGATAAGAAATCAATTTTAGTGCCCTGTTTTTCTTGGGCTACTACTTTATTCCAAAAGCTGACTGCGCCCTGTGGGTTGTAATCAGCACGAACCATAATATCAACACCTAGAAGATCCGCTTCACTTTCAAGTTTGCGCGAACCAGGTAAGTTAACCCCATAATCGCCTAGTAAACTTGTGCCAGATACAACCATGTCACCAAGACCAGCCGAACTAGCTGCAAGCACACCTAAACCAGTTAAAAGCTTTTTACTTACCTTTTCACGCCCATGATCACGTAAAGCATGTGCAATTTCGTGGCCGATCAGTGCAGCCAATTCATCATCAGTTGCATTAATTTTTGTGATAGAACCAGTCAACACACCGATCTTGCCTCCAGATAGACAAAACGCGTTGATTTCATTATCTCGGATTGTATTAACTTCCCAATTCCAATTTGCTGCGTCAGCTCGATAATGTGGAACTTGTGCGATAAGACGTTTTGCTACTCTATTTACTTGAGCGTTATTCACAATCAATCCACGCTGTTTAGCAGTCGTGATGATGTTGTTGTAAGACTGAGTACTTTGCTGAAGATATTCTTTTTCAGAATACAACATGATTTGTTTGCGTTTAGAACCCATTCCATCAATAGTACTAGATACGCAACCAGTTAAAAGAGATCCGGCAACAGCCAAAACACACAAAGATTTCATCTTAAAATCAAACATTTTGTTTTCCTTTATGTTTAAAAACATTTAACAAGTTAAAACTGCGCTTATTAAGCTTGTTTTTATCTTCCAAATCAGTAATACATTTAAACTCTTTTAAGATGTTTTTGTAATGCTCTTTTTGTTCATTTTCTGACTTATTAAAACCTTTCAAAGCTAACTGTTCAATAGTTTTAGGGCTGAATAATTTCAGAAGAACTATATTTAATATTAAAGTACCAGCCAGTAAGCCCAACGCATAAAGCTGAACAACTGAAGTACTGTATTTAGGTTCCATCGGACCAAGTGAACCAAAGCATATAAAGCTAAATACAGATAAAGTAACTGCAGCTATAAAACTAGATACCGTAACTCTAATCTTGAACTTATATCGTGCAATTAAAGCGACAATTAAAAAACCAAAAAGTATGGTACCAATTGCCGTAGCCATTATGACTAAAAAGAGCCCAGGGTTTGTGTTTGATGGATCTAACATTTCCATAGAATATCCTTAAATAAAACCCTTGCTTTCTAATAGGGTGAAACGATCTTTAAACAGTACAAAGAATGTTTTTTTAACGCTTTCGTACTGGTGTTTGATAATGTCTAAAGCACTATCATATGCACCTAGTTTCACGTAATTAACAAAATTGGCATGATCAAAACCTTTAAGTTTGTGACGTTTAATAAAGCCCTTAAAGTCTTGCTCTTTTTCTTTAAATTGATTCTCAAATTCAAAGAAAAGTTTGCCTAATTTCATGCTGTATAGTTTTAAATTGACAATAAATTCGACTAAAGGTGTTTCATTTCCTCTAATCGTAACCAGCATGTCTTTATCTTTTGTGATTTCGAGCGATGGTAAAAAATTAGAAAAATTAACCAGTAGATCACTTAATAAAACTTGTTTATTAAAGTATGTGACCAAAACAGGTGCGCTATCTGGCACATACGCTTTGATACGTTCAAATTTACTTAAAGCTTCTGGAGAAGCATGACCACTAAGGGCTAATTTCACTAACATATAATTCACTCGACATCTAATTCATTTTTTAAAACCAATTTGTATTTTGGATGAACCCCAAGTCTAAGTTGAAGTAATGTCCACGCTTGCTTTGTTATTAACTTTTCGCCACTTTCAAACTTTGACCACTGTATATTGTTGTACAATCCTGTGTGACTAGACATTTTGGTTTTACTTAAACCACTCCAGACTCTTAGTTGTTTTCCTAAGACTGGTATTGGAACCAGCATTAAACCATTGTCCTCTTGTTCCTTTAAAATCTTTAAAGCTGCCTTTTTACCTACTAATTGACCGCCATCTTCACAAATATAAGTAATACGAGCTGTATATTGTTCAGAGTTTAAGCACTCTTCTAACAATGCTAGAACTTCATCCTGAGGATTCGTTAAACCCCCTCCAACCGTATCGCCTGTATCAGTTTTAATCACGAGTTATACCTTTTAAGATAGATATTCTTATAGTATATACGAAAAACATTTAAAAGATTTTTTTAAAAAAACAAAATGTTCATTTTTTGTATTTTAGCTAAAACCACTTATAATATGATTATTGGTATTAACCAAAGTTTAAAACATATTGAAAGGTGTTTAAAATGACTAACTCTAAAACTAACGCTAAAACCAAAGAGAACCGCTTAAACCAAAATGGCAGTTTAAGCAAAACCGACCAACGCAAGCTTAAACCTATTTCTTTTTGCTTATTAGATACAGAACAAGTGACAATGCTGGAGAAAATTGAAAAGTTTCAATATGGCAATTTCTTTAAAAACATTATAGCTTCTATGACTGATGAAGAAGTTGAACAGATCGCGAATAGCAACAAGAAAAGCGATCCAATCATTCCTCAAAAATTACTAGATCTAAACATCACAAAAGGTTTCTTATCTTGTCGTTCAATTGCAAAGGTGCTTTTTAAACACAATAAAGTTGAATCTATGCTGCATGAGCTACGTAACTTTATCTCTGACGAATTCATTTTAAAGTTAGCTGAAGACCGCAACTTAACACTATCTATAAGCGACTCAGAAGTCGATTCTAATACCTCTTCAGGTATGTTTGATGATCGCTATGCGATGGCTGATACTGGCTATAAGAGCCGTACAACACCTGTTTTCAATCAGCAAAATATTGAATCTATAAAATCCATTGTTCGTGAACATGAGAAGCTTCCAAAACATGTCGAATTAGACAATGATTTCATTGAACAGTTTATGAATGACAATCCTGAAGTATTCGCAAAATTATAAAAACACAAACAAAAAAAACCATCTAATTTTTAGATGGTTTTTTTATGTCTTAATTATTTCTAGAATCAGCTATAAAGCTTCGCTGGCTCGTCTGCAACTGGTATCACTGGCTGTACTTCTTGCATAAGAATTTTAGTCACTTCATCCAGTGGTGCAATGTTGGAAGGTAAAAACTCTATTGCTTCAGGAAATTGTGATTTAAGGTAAGCATCTATGGCTTTGTGAATAGCTCGGTACCATTCTCGCGATTCGCTCTCTAAATTAAACATGCTTGAAATTGAAGCTTCTAGATCCGCAATATATTTACTTGGTAGTAAAGCTTTACGCTCCATATAAGCTTGATGTGCCATAGCAAGCCAGATAAAGCGATTTAATTCCTTACTACTTCCCTCTACGCTATTATCTTTAAAGTTCAACGTTCTAAATTTGCAAATGTGAAAATGTTGCTCACTAAAATATTTAAAGAAATCTTCATACTCAATTACAGAAATGGATTTTTGTAGCACCAATGGTATATCTAATGCGAGATCCACTTCGACTTTACGTGTACCAATGCCATTTTTAATAACAAATTTCATATTCACCTCAAAATAAATTAAATTGTTTAAAGGTGTCTTTATCATTAAAAGTAACCAGGTGATGCGATTCAATTAACGATTTAAGGTCCTTAGCCTGAGCAACTGGCTGTATTTCAATGCTGGCGATTTGTGCAGCTTCATGAATTAACCCTATGATTTGAGCACGGCTTTCTAAATATGCAGATAGATCGCGAGTTTCTTTGAATGAAGAAATGACAAAGTTAATATTCTTTTCTAAATTCTCACTCAAACTGCTTAGTGTTTGGTTAATTGGTGCATACTTTTCTATATGCTCTAAGACTGTTGCATGATCTAGAAAAAAACTAACTTCCAGCAATAATGAATTGTAAAAATCAATAAAGTTCGTTTCTTTTTCAAAGATGAAAATTTCTTGGCCATCTTCGTCATTAGGTATCTCAATTGAACCTTTTGAGATCTCAAAACTTTCATCCCCCAACAATGTATGCAGAATTCGGCCTAAGTGTTCTGCATGTGGTTTGCTGTTAGTAAAGTTGATTTTCAAGTTTTCATTTGAATCAGCAATACGGACTAAAATATAGTTTGTTGTGTGAAATAATTCATCTGCATTGTCAGTAAAATTTAACATTGAAATCTGATTATCTGTTCCAGCATCAGAATCAAGTTGCTTATCCAAAAATTCATGGTTATCAATAAAAAGCTTAGCTACACCGTTTGTAATAATGCTTTCGTATTCACCAAAGTTTTGTGCAAGGTATTCGCTCATTAAATTTGGCAGAACTTCTAATAAACTTTTTTTAAGATCCGATAATTCAATAGCAGAATTGAATAACGAATCTGGCACAAGGTTCTCTACCTCTTCATCAAGTGCTTCATCGTTTGGTGACAACCCTTTTTGCTGTGCAATTGCATTACGGAAGGAAGCCATAATTGAGATTGTCAAAATTGAAAGTGTTACCGTTTTAACCCATTCACTTTTCACATCGTTAGGCACGTAAAAAGCGCAATTACTAACCCACTGGTGGTTATGATTAAGAATCCGCTTTAAAGGGGTTTTAGTGGCTGGAAAAATTTCAAAGACAGTATTTAAGATTGGGTTTTTACCCAATTTGATGCTTTTATTATTACCGTAAAAATAGATGCTGCGAATATCAGACATAATATACTTTCTTAAACTTAACGTTGGTTACATATTATCACTGATTTAGTTTTAAAAAATATTTTTTAAAACTATTAATTTTATTTTTTTGTGTTTTAATTCTGCCCTTGTTCACTGCTTTTAAAACCCAAAAAAACAGGTAACTTTTGCTTAGGCTACGGTGGGAACTTGGTATTACAGTGTTATTTGGTAGCTAAAAAATTAAACATTGATAAACTATTGATAGTAAAAGAGATAAGGAATAGATAGATTTCTTTGCGTGTAGGGATATACTTTTCATCAAACATTTTGTTTATCGCATACAGAAGTGAAGAAAAACATAAAATGAATATGATGATTTGCAATATATATGATGGAGTATTGAGGGTTTCTGGTAGATATTTAATCTTGTATATCGTTGTATTTAAAAACATTTCAAACACAAAGAATACAACTACAAAGATGTAGCAAATATTGAAAATGGCAACTAAGTTGTATGCCGATTTGAGTACCAGGCCTGTCATCGATTGTTCACTTGAATCAATCTCACCCGTTTTTGGAATTTTAAAAAGCACAACGCATTCCAGTTTTAAGAGTGTATCTATTATGCTTTTAGAATACCTTTTATCAACTATAAAACTTTGTTATTAAAATAAAAAAATGGCCTTTTAAGACCATTTTAAAACACCCTACCCTCCTTTTAAGACTAGCCGTTGTGCTTATCTTTAGAATCACGGTAAGTAGAGATATGGTAGAAGAAAAAGCACGATAAAAGTGAGAAAAGCACCACCCCGAACGTGTTCCAAAATCTGCTATTTGATAGTTCAGAAATACGTTTATTGATTTCTGAGATAACACATGGATTCGCTTTTGCAACTTCAACATTTACATTGCAGACTTCAGCATATTGGAATAGGAATGTTTTATGGCCAATATCATACATTTCTTGGATCTGGTTAATATTGGTCGTATTCAGAAGAACCATAACAAGAGAGATCAGTGCTACAAATATAGAGATAACAAGAAAGCACTTCACAATGATTTCACGAGCCACATCATCAACACCACTTAAATATCTTTCGAGCAATATATTTAGCTTAGTTCGACCATCAAGGATAATGTTATAGTCATGTTTTACTTCATTATTTCCTGTATGGTTTTGATTTGTTGGTTCAACAGGAATGTCAGATAATTCGGCTGGTAAAGTGACTGCAATTACATCTTTTTGTTCTTCAGGTGCTAAACTTTTATTGCTGCTGTTTGATACAAAATCTTTTAATAAGGGTACTGGCTCACTTTTAAGGTGTTCTGTTTTTACAACCTCGTGAGCCGACTCATTTGCATCGAATAAGATCTTGTCTGTTCTTTCTGGATGCTTGAGATGTATATATTGATAAATAAAATAATTGATCTTTTGCTGTAAGACCGGGCTTTTATCAACTTCACTTTCCACATCTGCACCAAAAGTCTCAGTTATAGATGATTTTAATTCTTGTACTTCGGATTGATTCAGCAATTGATATAGTTCATATATTGTTTTAGAACTGATCATGATAAAACCCACATTAATATTCATTAAACTGTTAGTAGTATATAGAATGTGGTTTTAAAATAAATAGGTATGTTTTAAGAATAAAAAAAACCGCCTTTTAAGGACGGTTTTAAAAGGGGGTTTAATTAGTATAAACAGTTGCCGTTTGCACCAATAGAGCGTCCATTCTGGCTTAAATACCGTTGTACGGTGTTAGCAACATCTCTTGGGAGTTGATTATTCACTTTTTGTATAACATCGACTTTGTATTTATTCTGACAACTCACAATACCAGCCAACATGTTATTGATCAGTGATGTATTGTCTTTACCATCCAATTTACGTGTTTCTTCGTTTATCACTATGAATTGAACAATATTTAGATAGTTATTCGTGAGGTTGTCACCACTTTTTGATGACTTGTTTAGATTCTCAATGGTCGAATTCAAGTTATTCATTCGTGCTTCAAGGCCAGAATCACCAGTGACATTTGCATTATTGTTTTGGTAACGCGTAGCTGTGGTGTTCCGATTAGAATTATATTGTCTTTGCTGTATCGGCTGTTGCTGAACCTGAACTGGTGCTTGCTGTTGAATTTGACCAGGTGCTTGCTGTTGTTGAGCTGGCACTTGCTGAGTTGAATCTTCATTTGAAGTTGCTTTTTTATACCAATCACTAAAATCGGCATTTGCACTACTACTCAATATAGTAGCCGTAAAAATTGCACATAAATAAAGTTTATTATTCATTGTCTGAACTCTCTTTACCGTTGTAGTTCGCTGGACTAATAGCTTTTAAACTGAACTCATTTGCAAGTTTCCACAACCGCATAAATGTCTTTTGCTTTTCTTGTACCCAATAGTCCTTATCTTTTTTTAGAAGATTCTTTAATACATCTGAGTTCAAGTGGAAATTATCATCAAAAAAATGTTCAAACAGGAGTTCTGTTAAATAGTTTTGAGTTAACGTTTTTTTATTTTCATTACCCGTACCAAAGAATATTTGGCAAAGCTTTGTGCTTTCACACACGAGATCTATGTATTTTTTCTCGTCTGCATTTCGCTGGTGGCGCAAATGAGGATGTGTAATAAAAATAGAATTACGTATGAAAGCATAATCAATAATTACAGTAGCTTCCGTTTTCTTTGAAATGTACTCAGCGTTTGTAAGAATTTCACAAGTGGTAACATCAACTTTGTCGCGAATATTAATGAATTCGCTTGAGAAAGTAGATGCACTTTTGTTTTCGATCTCAACTTTCTTATCACGATTTCTCAGATAAAGTAAATTATCTGCTTGCTTCATATCGTTTAGGAATCTTTCAAAGAAGTGATTACTTTTATATAGATCTTCTAGAGCTCGCGTAACATAAGACGCAACCAAATTAAGATTTTTAGCTAAATATGATGGTCCATTCTTAGTTGTATAAGCAGCTAAACGATCCTTAACAAGTTCTATTACTTTTTCAGGTTCACCATTATTCAATCGAATTGCTGAAGTGAAGAGCGCATTACTGATTTTAAGCTCATTGCCCTGTTCATCCTGAACCTTTGCACACATTTCATTTAATGTATTAAGCGCTTTACGATAGTTGGACTTCAACTGAATCTGAAAACGATAATTGCAAAAATTGTCACGATCTGGTGTACGCTTATTGCATGGTTCATACTTAACAGAAATAAATAATTCAATAGATGGATTGTTATTCAGTCTTTCTAATGAAACAAGAAGTCGTTTACGGTAAAAATCACTTGCTTTGTATTTAAATTCTACTGAAAACTCGGTTAATGCTTTGAAGTCAATGTAAGGAATAACCACTTCGCCACGAAACTCATTGATCTTCATCAAGTTATACATATAAAGATCAAAACGGTCCTTAAATCCAAGAACCGTTAAAGTGTCGAGAACTGTGTAGCGCCCCTTTTTATCAAAATCTAATTCAGATAGATTGGCAATCAACGTTTCTTCAAGCTGATAGCAAATAAACGCATTGTTATCTAATTCAAAATAGCCCGTACTGGCAAACATTCTTTTATGAGTTACGCTGTCTACGTCATTTCTTGAAAATGGTTCGCTGTCCATTTGGCGTAAAGAGCTCATTGGTAGCATCACTTTACCAACACTATTTAGCGTATTCCATGCCAAAGATTTGATACGGCCATTGCTAAGGTAATTAGCTTTATTTTTGAATAAAAGAATTTGACGGATGTATTCAAAATTCAGAACAAAGTTGTTCGCTAGTTGTAATGCTTCAATTTGGGATAATTCAGGTTTTTCAGCGATAACGCGCTGCAGCTGATGTGCATACTTATTTTTGGCATTCACCAACATTAAGTAAAAAATGAATTGATCAACAACTGGAATATCTAGATAACATTCGACTATGAAATTACTGATTTTGTTGCCGTAACCCAAGAGATCCATGGTTTTTGTTTCGGCATTAATAATTGAGTCTTTGATTGACTGCGATAGTCCAAAAATTTCATCTTCTGAAATTCCTTTACTTATGCAGACTTGTGAAGAATCTTGCATAACTGCTCCACTTTAGACAACGTACAACGTACATTGCCTGAGATTGAATTAAAAAATAAAAATAAAAATATATTTGCAACCCAACTAACGTTGTAGTCTTTTCGCTTTAAAGCTGTGTATATACTAACTAAATTTTAGACAATAAAAAAGCCTCGTCAGAGGCTTAATTACGCAATTAACATTATTTGTTGACCGATCTGCGGTAACTCTAGTTTAGAAGTAGTGAACCTGTATGGTAGCTTCTCATATATGCTTTTAAAACTAAGAGAATTTCTAAAAAAATCAAAGCTTTTAGTGAGTTTAAAAGTAATATCGCCACTTGATAAGATTTGAATTTCGTCAATCATAGGTGCTGCAGCTTGCTTCGCATCTGTATCAATCATAAATGATAAATCACAAGCTTCACGCATGATCTGGTTGATAGTTTTCTTATTAAAATCTAGACCTGTAACGTGGTTAACTTTTTCAGCTGATACAACGTATCTACCGTCTTCTGCAGAATAAAATGCATTTAAATTATCAACTAGAATAAGCAATTCGGCAGATAAAACACCTTTTAGCAAAATATCAGACGAGCCAGAACTAAACACATTGAAGTCAATGAGTATTTTTTGATGTCTAAGACTAAATGATTGATATTGCATATCTCGAATTCCCATAGGCATTCTGAGTAGACATTATAGCATCAATTCGTTAATTAGACTACGATTAAAAGCATTTTTAACAGTAATTTCTTAATAAATAAGACTATGAAAAACAGTGCCTTATATGAGTAATATTCACAATTACAATGTAAGTTAACCAATGTAATACTTGATCAAATAAATATGTGCTCAAGATAGGCACCCAGCGAAACTTTTTTATAAATGGTTTGTAAACTTTCTTCCGTCCTAATGACGTAAGTTATTGTTTTATAGTGGTGCCAAAATACGAGCGAAACTTTTTTATAAATGGGTTGTAAACTTTCTTCCGTCCTAATGATGTAAGTTGTTGATTTATAGTGCTGGCAAATTTCGAGCGAAACTTTTTTATAAATGGGTTGTAAACTTTCTTCCGTCCTAATGATGTAAGTTGTTGATTTATAGTGCTGGCAAATTTCGAGCGAAAGTTTTTTATAAATGGGTTGTAAACTTTCTTCCGTCCTAATGATGTAAGTTGTTGATTTATATTGCTGGCAAATTTCGAGCGAAAGTTTTTTATAAGTGGGTGTAAACTTTCTTCCGTCCTAATGATGTAAGTTGTTGATTTATAGTGGTGCCAAAATACGAGCGAAAGTTTTTTATAAATGGGTTGTAAACTTTCTTCCGTCCTAATAGCGTAAGTTATTGATTTTACTTTTTTGTCCAGATCCAATAGCTCAACTATCATAGATAGTATGTTTAGTATGTTTTAAGGTTAGGTTATAACTTTTTGGCTGTACCTAACTTCCAGCGAAAGTTTTTTATAAATGGGTTGTAAACTTTCTTCCGTCCTAATGACGTAAGTTATTGATTTATAGTTGTGTCAAAATACGAGCGAAAGTTTTTTATAAGTGGATGTAAACTTTCTTCCGTCCTAATGGCGTAACTCATTGATTTTCTGTTATAGTCTGAACTCAGCGAAAGTTTTTTATAAATGGGTTGTAAACTTTCTTCCGTCCTAATGGCGTAAGTTATTGATTTGTCGTAAAACAAGCTAAATAGCGATCGTTGGGTCATATATAAGGGCTATTCCTCATAAAATCTGAAAGTCTTTATTATCAAGGCTCTCAGGAAATTGGAGAAGTTATCCGCAACGTTTTGAATTTAATTTGCGCTCAAATGAATTTAATTTGCGCTGGAAGTATTTTTTATTCTATTTAATTTTATTATAAACAGCGACTTACAACACTTGCTAGTTTGCAAATTTCCAATATTGCAAAAAGCTAAAAAATGAACAATATTTTACTCATATTTTTAAATTCATTCTAATATACAAGAACTTAATTTGTGGATAGAATTTAATAGGAAAGTGGATAAAAACATCAAAAACCAGCTAAAAACGCCTTATTTTCTAAAAATTCAAATTCAATTTGCGCTCAAATGAATTTGATTTTCGCTCGTACCATTTGTGTTTTTCCGTACTAATCCTGTAATATCATGAAAAATAAGCATAAAAAATGTCCCTAATTAACTTCCCTTAATTAGAAAGATAATAAACAAAAAATTTCTTTTTAAAAATTTACTCTTAAACTTTTTAATATATTTTTTAATTTTTTATTTGCCTCCTTAGTATATACCAATGAGGTTTTGTAGTATTTTATAAATAGCTTGAGTCAATGACCAGCAATCAAAAATATAAAGCGTGGAATTTAAGAAATGAGTAAAAGTGATAATACGATTAAACGTATCGTCATGACTGTAGATCAATTTTACAAACATGATGAACAAGACGAGCTGTATGCATACGGCTTTGATATGTCTACCAATGAACCAGTTCGCATACGAATGAGTTCATCTGAAGAATTCACGAAGATCATTAATAAACTCAACAAGCATCATACTGAGAATGTTTCAGTAGATGAAGTCCACGCAAAATTTGATTCTGGACGTAACCAACGTACTTCATTAGACACACATAATCGCGGTGCTAACCGTGGTCGAATTATCTGTTTTGACAAATGTGTTGACTCACCCTACGAATCTCTTGACGGTTATAAAACTTATGTTGCTCAGTGGTGCAACGTAATGAGTAACAACCCGAATTCACAATTAATCAAAGCAGTCACTTCTATCAATGTGCATCAACAAAAAAACGGCGATTTCTTTGTTAAAGCTCAAATCATTGAAGATGCAGCACATATGCAAGTGCCCAATGTAAAAATTAATTCTCCAGCACTTCATAACGCTATTATTAAAAATAATTTACAGCTTCTTGTTAAATCTTTATCGAATAGTACTGACAACCAACCTGAGCGCATTCCATTTTCAAAAATTGTTGTGCGCTATGAGTCTGGTTCTGTATTAACTACAATCCCATTGATTCCAACCTATGACAGTGCTGATCGTGAAAGTGTTAAGCAATTCGCTAAGCCAGATCCGTTGATGCAACGTGGCGGTATTGATAAAACTAAAAAGTCTTATCGGGTTGCTAAAGATCCGATTGAAAGTATCAAAGATATTTTGAACGGCAATGACTTTCACACCGCAACTTTTGATCCAAATTTTGTACCATCCAACCAGCATGAAAAAGACCAGTTCGATAAACAGGCTCAGAACGTTTATGTTATGGACCAGGCCCGTATTGCCCTGTTTGCATTACTTGGCGATCGACAAATTAAAGTGTTCTACAATGAAGATGTAGACAAAGAAAAAAATCAAAATTTAAAACGTCTTTACGCTGGCTTGGTGAGTCAAAAATTACTGCCTGAGGTTTATCATGGCCAACAACTACAACTAGGTGCGCTTTACAAAGACACGTTCTTAAAGAAATTTTTCAACAATAAAACGCCTCACGCTGGTTTTCGCAAGGTAGATCCAGAAATAGATTTACGTACTGGTGAGGGTGTTCGTGGTGTTGGTGCACCTCCCCTAGTGAATCAATTTACCGATGACTACGGCAATCCAAAACCGCACGACTTAAATCCTCAATTTTTAAGTCAAGTTGATCGTCAGACCATGAATAAATTGACGCATGCAAAACAGCAATTTGCTGAAGCGTTTATTGTTATTCAACCACACCAACGGAACTCGAATAATTGTTTTGTCTCGTTTATCGAGCCTGTTGAACTTACTCAAACCCGTATGAATGCGTTGAACTTTTCAGAAATTACGGTAGAGCATGTACAGCAACATAAAGCTTCAATCGATAGTCCGTTATCTAAGAACTTCAACCACGATCTTTTACCTGATCCACAAGAGTTAATGATGAAAGTCAGACAGCCAGAAATGGATGTTAAGAAAAGCCAAGAAAAGGCTGCGACTTCTGATGTCTATAACGACATGACTTTTTAATCAAATTTAATAATTCTTCTTCAGGTTCGCTATGACTACTCATGATTTAAACGAAAAAATTAAATGGATCGACTTATCACAAGCTGGTGTATATCTCGATGTACGGCGTGTTGGCCAGACGGATAGCCAATTACTCTTATTGGACGTTCAAAAAAAACTATCTAAAGAAAATTTGAATAACATTGGTTTTACACCGATGAAGTTTGAGGCTTATCCTCACTTTGACGGTCACTTGTATCAATACAATTTGAATGAAACGATCAAACCAAGACTGTTTCATGAAGTTTTGGGTATTCCAAAAGAATTTATCCGTAGTGTGCTTGCGACTCGCCAAGAATTGCATGATTTGTTCAATGCCCAAGCAAAAACATTGGTGCCACAACGATTGAACGTTGCGTTGAATAGTGCAACTCCACTCGGTTATAACTCTGATGGCAACAAAATCTATGCTTCAGCTCATAACCGTTTTTACGTGAATGCCCAAGGTACGCAAATACCTGAAGGTCCTAATGATCAGCCGTCTAGTCTGTACTTACGTGCGACCAAGCAAAAAGATTTAAAAGAATGCTTAAGAGGCTATATCTATCAATTAGAACATGAAACAAAGAGCCATAATCACCAGGACTTTTTAAAGTTTTTAGCTCTAATCACGCAAGCCAAAAATGCTGACGTTGATGTATCCAAGGTAACAGATAAACAGATCCATACTGCAGAAGAAGCGCTTGAAACAGTGATGGTCGAAAAGTTAGGTGAGCTTGATTTTACTGAGAGCTCATTTAAAACGAGTTTAGCGTTATACAATCGCATGCCGACTAAGACCATGCGAAACAATACGATTCGTATGTTACAGCAATATTCGACTCCAATCCCGATGTCACTTGTGGCTCAGCGCTTATTGATTGAGGGTGATAACCGAACAAAACAAAACTTTTCCGTGCTCGAGCCAACTGTGGGTAATGGATCTTTAATCGGTTTATTAACCCAAGAGCGTAATGCTTCTGTCTATGCGGTTGAGTTAGATCCCAAACGTGCTGAACGTACAAAAGCACTGACTCAAAATTATGAATGCACGGTTGTTACTGCAGATGCTACACAAATTGATTTTGAGCAAACGTTTAAGCAAAAAGTTGACTATGTGATTGCCAACCCTCCTTTTGGTGCTATGGATAAATTAGAACGTGTTGCACCAATTTTGGTTCAACAGCGTAACGGCGTAGATCCAAACCCATTATTGGTAGATCCATCAGAAAACGTCTGGTTCAGTACGGATAAATTGGACCATGCCATTCTGGTTAAATCACTAAACGCACGAAACGATCAAGGGCGTTCAGTTTTCATTATTGGCTCAGATAAACAGATTTCAGATGGTACGGTTGAGCGTAAATCAAAGAATTTACTCAATTATCTCTATAAGCATTATGAAGTTGAGGCGGTTGTAGAAATCCACGGCAATGCATATGCACGAAACGGCGCTAATCAAAATGTTCGTATGTTGGTGGTAGGCAATCGTAAAAATGAACAAGCGTTACTACAAACTTACCAATCTTCTGTGGTACCAGATAAGTTGAAAGTCATAACGGACTATGACGAACTTTGGGGATGGGCTAATAACGTAATCTATAAACGTTTGAATCCGAATAAGGATCTATACTTCAAGCCAACTACTCCGACTCCAGTTGAGCAACAAGCACCAGTGGTTGAACCTGTTGTTGAGGTTAAGCCTGTTGAAAAAGAAAATGACGATTTGTTTGCCAGTCTAGGTGATGAACAGCCTGTTTCGCCACTTGAAGATATTGCATCAAGTGTAACGCCTACGTCTGCAGTCACTATGTTTGATGAAGTCGTGGTCGCTAAAGAAGAAGAGATTAAGCAAGAGGAAGCTGTCAAACCAAAACCGATGTTTGGTCGTAAACCTAAATCAAAACCGAATAAAGTTTCTTTTGACTTCGGAACCGTTGAAGTTAGTACGCAAACAACCAGTTCAGATGATGATGTACCTACACCAACTGAAGCTACACCAACGTTTGAAAATGAAAATGACAATGATTTCGTGCCTGAGGTAAAGAATCCGCACGAGAACCAAAATCAGGATGAAGACCTTGACGATGACGTTAATCTTCAAGTAGGTGATACCACGGCGACCAATGAGGGTGAAACACCTGAACAAACACCAGCTGAAGAACCAGCGGTAGAGCAAGTAAAACAGGAACCGGGTTTAACTGCTGAAGAGATTGCTAAGTTAAATTCTGAATTAGCGATCGGTACTGAGCAAAAAGAAGAAGAACCGACTGTTGAATCTGACCAATCAAATTTACAGCCGATTGTTCCTGTTCCTAATGCTGAAAACACAACAGAACCAACTCCGGAAAATATATACCAAGTTAAGTATATACCGATGTCCATGGCATCTGAGCCAATTGCTTTAGTGGCTAAAAACCAGATTAAAGCGATTAATCAGGCAAATGCTCAATTGACTAAACACATCCAAAATGTATTAGGTTTTGGGGGTATCAATTTCCAAGCTGAAGTCGATAATGGTAACTACCCTACTCTTGTTGATGCCTATGTCGCTAAGAAATTGCAATATGACAATTTTGATGCACTAAAGTCCGCTTTTGCATGTGAACAGGTCGATGCGGTTGCCCATATCATTTTACGTTTTGACCAAAACTTACCTGTGCTTATTGGCGACCAGACGGGTTTAGGTAAAGGTCGTATTGCAGCTGCGTGTTTACGATATAGTGCGTTAAGAGGAAAGCCCCCTGTTTTCCTTACAGATACAACGCAACTCTTGAACGACATTTGGCGTGATATTGTTGCTACAGACAGTGACAAGTTCTTTAAAGATCCGTTTATCTTTAACTCGGATGCTGTGATTAACCGCTTTGGTACTGAAGAGGTTTTATTCACTGGCCAAGATCTGCCTAAGGAAATTGAAGATATTCCAGCGCAACATGACTTGGTATTGGCAACGTATAGCCAATTTAACCGACCAAACCGTAAACGTGCGTTATTGACTCGTTTTATTAATCAAGACACTGTTTTGGTGATGGATGAAACGCACCGTGCAGCATCCTTGAAATCAGCTACAAGTCAATTTTTCTTAGATGTTATTGATCAGACCAACCTAATTAATTTCCAGTCTGCATCGGCAATTAAGAAACCTGAAAATCTTGAATTCTTCCATAAATTGTTCCCTCGATCCGTATCTCGTAATGACTTACAAAAGGTTATCGATAATGCAGATGGTCCAATTTTGGAGTTTATTTCTGAAGGTTTGGTAGATAGCTCTGCAATGATTCGTAGAGAGCAAGATCTCTCGCACATTACCATTCAAACCTTTGTGCCAACTGAAGAGGAAATTAAGAAATTTCACAATTACTCAGATGTTCTTTCTGACATCTTGACGGACATGGTGAAATTTTCTAAAGACATTCGCCTCGATGCGCTAGAAAACATTGCCAATGATGATGATGCTGTTGCCAATTTAGACTTTCATCAGGATTCAGACGATCCGAAAAACCGTTTAAGTTTGAGTGTGATGAACTTTGGATCTCGAATGTACCAGATCCAAAAGCAATTCCTATTGGCATTGAAAACTGACTCTACAAGTGATGCTGTGATTCAGGCGTTACATGAGGGTAGAAAGCCCGTGATTGGTTTGGAAAATACGGGTGAGAGTCTATTCAACATTTTGATGCAAAGTCACATGGAAGCGATTTTAAAAGCAGATACGGCGCAAGACGTTACCGCTGATTCGCCTGAAAAAGAAAAAGCGTTTAATAACTTCAAGTCGGTATCGTCAGAAATTGAATTTCTTGAAAGTGAGCTTCAAAAACTCATGATCAAAGAAAACCGTGACGCTGGCGATGAAAAAGCAGCGAAAAATATTCAAAAGGAATTGACTAAGCTTGAAGATAAGCGCGGTAGCTATCTGCAAAGTCAAATTTCTGTTTTAGATGAACTCCCACAATTCCGTGACTTGCTTGAAGTGATGTTAGATCGCATCGATGTGGTGAAAGCTGAAGATAACTACGGTAACTCGTTCGTTAAGAAGCTCAGTACGGAAGTGACATTTAATGAAAACGGCGATCCAGTGGTAAGTCCGTATAAAATCATTTTGGATCGTATCAAAGAAAAGATTCAAAAGTTCCCTGACCTACCTTTGATGCCTTTGGACGTACTACGTAACAAGGTGACAAAAGCTGGCTTCAAGATTGATGAAATCTCTGGCCGTCAGATCCACTTAACGGAAACAAGAGACGGCAAATGGAAGGTTAATAAACAAGAGAACAATACGACACAAGGTAAGATTTTGGTTCAATCAAAATTCCAATCTGGTGAAATCGATGTTGTTATTGTGACTCGCTCTGGTTGTACGGGTATTTCTCTACATGCAGCCAAAAACCCTGATCCTACAATTCCATCGGATCACTTGCGCCAACGTGAGTTGTTTTTCTTGCAAAAACCTGAGAACTCTACCGATACGATTCAGATGATCGGTCGTGTGGGTCGCCGTGGTGAAGAATCACATCCGATTATGACGACAGTAGATTCGGGTATTCCAGCAGAAACACGTATGCACTTAATGATGATGCGTAAACTGTCTACCCTATCAGCGAACGTCTCTGCCAACTCAGAAACCAAGTTTAACGAAAACGATTATCCTGACATGCTCAACTACATTGGCAACCGGGTAGCGTTGGACTATTTAAAAAATAACGTAAACTTGGCGAACACACTTGATATTGATATTTCGGATGATGAAAAAGGACCATCATATCGCACGGCGCAAAACTATCATGTGAACCAGTTGCTATCTAAACTGATTTTGATGCCGATTAGTCAGCAAGAACAGGTTTATCAAGACTTGGTTGTTGACTATAACGATAAGATCCGTGAATTAGACTTGTTGGGTCGTAACCCTCTCAAGACCAACTTTTTAGACTGGAAAGCTAAAAAAGTCCGTGAGTTTGAAGTGAAGGACAACTTCTTTACCGTGACTTCAGAAACAGAAGCAGCCAAGATCAATACCTTTGATCTACCTGTGCGTTTTGAAGGTCTGCAATACATTGAACATGTTGAGCCATTACGTGCTGACAATCTAAAACTCATGTTCAAAGAAAGTGATGATTATCTGGTGCGTCAATTTAAACGTATCAATGAAAACATCAATGAAACGGTACACGGACTACTACACTATGCCTATAACTTTGAGGCATTGATGTACCAAAAATATGAAGGCTTTGCTAAGCAAAAGTTATTTTTCAAAAATGGGCAAATGCGTGGTGAAGTGATTCGTGATTATCGACACGAAGTATTTGATCATTTCGGTGTTGTTGAAGCCAATGTAAAACACATTGATGATATTCAATTTCGTAAACCTGATGATCACTCTGCAGATGCTTTTGAAAAAGTAGCTGAAGCGGTTTATCTTGCCAATGATCCTATTTTGACCTCTAACTTTGATCGCATGTATCGAATTGTTCAGGATCTAAAATTCTTGGCTCGTTCTATGGAAAGGAACGAAAAAGAAGGTCATTCAGCGCATGGGTTATTGTTCCTTATCTCAAAACCTAGTCTTTTTGATGATGAAGTGACGCCAGATCACAAAACAGGTGCTTTGCTACGTCTAGACCTACCGCCGTTACGTGTAGGTGCAATCACACCGAATGCGGTTAAGCTTGATTTGGTTTACCCTGGTGATAAGAAGTCGTTTAAAGTTCCACTGATCAATTACACCATGCAAAATGCCAAGCAAGACTTGGATTGGGTAGCTCCAGTGAGTGAAAAAGGACGTATTATCCTAAAACGCTTCAATCCTGAATTTTATTCTTATGCTGATGTGAATAGACGTCATGTTGAGGATCGTCAACCCTTGGTGAACTTATTTACTGAACAAAACAATTATTCCCGTTATACGCGTACCTATTTTGAGAAAGCGCCGTCTGGTGATGTCACACGACAAGCGATTACCTTAACGGGCAATATGTTCAAGGCACATAAGATTGTCAGCTCACTAGATCTACGACATTCAACCGTTATATTTACCGATGCTGATGGTATGCGTAACCGTGCGTTATTATTGCCATCAAATACACCAACTGACTTGTTTGAAAGCTCTCTTGAAAACCAAGTGACGTTTAAGCAAGTTAAAGAGATTGCGAACTTCTTTAATCAATTGCCTGTAAACATTGATTTCAACCGCAATAACTATGTGGGTACTAAGGTTAATTTCCCGTACAAGAAAGCAAGTATTGAGTTCTACTACAACGGGTCAGACTGCTTTAATGTGACGGTGAAATCTGTTGCAAAACAGTTCAATCGCTTTATGTCGAATACCAACGTATTCCATGATCCTAAAGGCGGTAAAACAGATGAATCGTTGAACATCCACTTTACTGAGCCAGGCCGTAATGAGTTTAGATTTGCGCTTGATCTCAAGGATGTTGAACGCTTTGTTGACGAGCTGGACAGTACAACCAAAATTGAAGCTGCCTTTTTGGATTTAAAATCTAAGCTTCCTGATGGTAATGATTACTTTTTAAATGAAATTAACCGTATGCTTAATCCTCCAGAAGAGCCAGCTTATAAGGCTGAGTTACCTAAGGGTAAAACCTTAGATAACGATCAAGAAATCCAGCAATTATCTTTCTAAAACCCTCCCTTAAAAGGTATATACCAGACCATACGTGAATAACAATTACGTGTGGTCTAGTTCGTATATACCATGTATCATATCCGTGACGATCACATTGACGTTTTAAAAAACAAATACAGGTATTTTATGTGCAACTCTAATCCCTTAGAGGAATCTTCTAATAACTCAGATTTAGTGGATTTTGACAGTGAATTAGACATCACAACTGGTTTTAATTCTGACTTTAAAGAAGACTTTATTTGGAATGTTGATACAGATTCTAAAAAGGACTCTTAAAACCAGGAAGGCCACCTGTCATAAGGATCAAATATGGACCAAAGCCCTAAACAAGATAATTTTGACGAGCAAACACTTGATCAACTGCAAGACGGCCAATCATTAACTTTCAATGAGGGCCTGGAACAGTGGGATGATTTAAGTTTGGACGGCGTGGAATTTCAATCCATCCAGCCTACGCCACAACAAAACAATGTTGCACAAGATCAATCGCAACAATACCAGTCTGAACCATATCCCAATGATCCCCTATCTGAACCTCCATTAATGGAAGAACCGCCAGTCATGCAAGATGATGGGTATCAAAATAATCAGTATGATCAGTATGAACAATATGATCAGCCTATGGGCGGTAACTCTGTACCTCCTGGGCACCCAGATTATGATTACGCTCCCCCTCTTGAAGATACTCGGTTGAACGATGATGAACCGATGTTTTTTGACGAAGGTGATTATGAGCGTAGTAGTTACCCGAATTACGAGAATGAACGGTCCATCATTCCTGAAAACACGTTTGATCTTTCCGCTGTCACTGTCAATGATTTAGCTGAACTTGATCCTGTTCTGATTGGTAAAGTATTTGATGCACTTGAGCAAAGAGAGCCAGCCAGTCAATTAGAATTCTTTGCAGACATCGGGCTTGATCTGCAGAATGATGATGATCTTAAGTTTATTGCGGCTCTGAATAAAATCCAGACTAAAAACGCACTGGACCAAGGATTAGGCAATATTGCTGAAAATAACAGTTCATTGCCAGTTGAAGACCGTGTTTATACAACTGCAGACTCTAAATTATACCTATCAGACAATGATCCTGATTTCCTCCTTTCCAAAGAAGAGAATCCATTTGAAGCCGTTCAAGTGGCTGAAAAAACCCTATTTAACTTTGAGACAAAATCTTTTATCACTCAGCCCTACTATGGTTTAAGCCTGAAGGGTGCAACTAAAGAAAATGCCCTCAACTTCCTGAGTAATCGTCAATTCGCGATTGAAGGCCTGATTAACCAAAACCAAGTCGTGCGTGAAGCAAAACAGCAGATCTACAACGAAGTTACGGGTGCACCGAATACCTATTTTTCAGGTGAATTAACCGATAAAAACCAAATTAACGCATTGATGCGCCAAGTGCGTGACTTTTGCTTAATTCGTGGGATTGAAGCTGAAGAACTTGGCTTAGTGCCAAAATCTATCGTCATGGATCAATGGCGTGTGAATAGCGACCATACAGCTGCTCGACTTGAACAACTTGAGATTCACTATCTTGAATTCAATACGGACACGTTAACCAAGGAAGTAATTCAGTTATTAGAAACCCGTGAACATAGCGACCAGTTACAAGCTGCTCTACTTTTGAAAGAACATAAAGAAAATCAGAAGACTAAAGAGACAGTAAAGGAAGATGTTGAATCAGCTGATCCGAATGCACCAAAAGGTACACCAAAGAGCACATTAAACATTGCTGGTGGTCCACAAGACAAAGCAAGTTTGGCTGCAAGTAGCGTTGCCTCTAAAAGCTTTAAGGATATGCGAAATGAGGAAGGTAACGAACGTCCTCCTTTAGCGCGTGAAAATAGCCACGGCCATCCACGAACGGTCGCTGATGAACTCGCTGCGCTCAGTGCAAAAATGATTGCAGTCATGATTGAACTGGTTAAGAAAACAATCAAGTTGATCATTGCAGCGATTATGGCCATGTTCAACAAGAACAAAAGCCTTGATAACCTGAAAAACATTTGGGATAAACCAATCAATCCTGATGTTACCGTTAAAAGTAACCATCCAGACGCACAACAACCCGAACAGCTTGCCAATACAGCCGATAAATCAAAATTGACTGAACTTGGTAAGAATGCCGATATTTTAAAACCGATCTCTAAAGAGCAAATGTTGCCTCTTTTAAACGATCCATATACCACTCAACTGAATAAAGACCGTGACGGCGTTACCTTAGAAGAATTCGATCTAAATGTCGGTAAAGTCTATGCCATTGACGGTGAACAATACATCGTGATTGATGTAGTCGGTAAGGATTCTGTCGAAGGTGTTGAATCCTCTACCCCATTTATCAAACTAGTTAAAGAAGCAGATTTACCGCCTCAAGTGGAAGGTAGCGATGCACCTACCCCGATTACGCCGTTCTATTTAGAAGCGATTGAAGACAAAGTAACGTTTCTCTCAATTGAAGAACTGCATGAAGGCATTAAGTCTGAAAAGATCCATGAGTTTGAAGGTCGCTTTTTTGAACCCATTTGTTCTCAGTACTTAGAACAAGCACGTATGTTCCTTGGTGCCGAATATCCATTAGGGCAAGATCCAGAACAAATGACTGAAGAAGCCAAAGCTTCATACAAAGATCAGTTTATTCAACGTGCCTATCAATCAGGTCAAATAATTTCGGATCAAGTAAAGAAAGTCAAATCTAAACTTTCAAACCTTTTGGGTAAGTTTAAAGGCAATACTGCAGAACAGTCGGCAACTCAATCAGCACCGCAAAGCCAAGACCAAAACAATGACGGTAAACCAATGAACCCTTATGACAGTATTTATGTTGATCATGATTCTGACTTAGAAGCATTCTTTAAAGACCGTCACAACAATGTTTCTTATGCTGAAATTGAACAGTTTGTCGGTATGGTTTATGAAGATGAAACAACCCAAACCAATATGGTTGTTTTGGATATAGCTTCCGATAATCTGGATAAACGTGCGATCGTTGTGCCTCTTTCGGTGATTGAAGATCTCGAAAATATCACTGAACAAGATGTGCTTTATCTTAAAGACATCGTGAATGAATCCTCTACCGTTCCACTGTATGAGCTGGAGTCTGTCGAGCCGATAGACGAGTTAAATGCGCTTGGTAAATTTTCAAGTGAATATTTAGACAAGCTCAAAGCCGATACCATCAACAATACTGCAGAACAGACTAATACTTATGCCAGATCTGCCGAACGTGAACTTGAACTTTCAAAAATGATTTTGGAAGGCAAGCTCAGTGTTGTAGGTGCCATGGTGAAAACGGATTACGGTCAATTCGTGGTACTGACTTCAGATTCGGAAGGTCATAAATCAATTGCACCCGAATACAACGCCGTGGCCATTACTAACCTTGATCGTCAAATTACCACGGAAGATATTATTAATGCCGGTATTACAACGATACCGCGTAAAGATATTTTAGAGTGGAATACTGTCACGGCGCTCAATGAAGAATCTGCCAATCAGGTGACTTATTTAGATCCTGAAGTTTACCAGGCAGTAAGTAATGCAATTCATCAAAATCGCGAAAAAGAATTGATTCAAACTTTGAGTACGTTACAACCCTCTGCAGCACTCAATAGCATCGGTTCAAAAATCATTACGCAAGATGGCAATACATATATTGGTCTATGCGCCAAAGATGATGGCAAATCAGGCGAGTACTACGCCGTAAAAGCTCCAGATAATCAACTCTCCCCGATTGGCGCAAGCTATATCAATGATGTTGGTGTTGAAGTCATTAGCCGTAGTCAAATTGCTGAATTTCAGAATGCGGAAAATAATCAGCAACAACTAATCAGCCATGATGTGTTTGTTACATTGCTAAATGCAGTCAATAACAGCAATGAACAAGAAGTACTTCACCTCTTCTCTAACTTGGACCAGGTGAAACAACAAATTAAAGATTCGTTATTCAGCGAAAAGGAAAGTGAAAAAGTGATTGAACAAAATCAATTTATTGAACAACTGAAAAACAATAACCTTGTGAAAGCCGATCACATTAACGCGCTTAATCAAATTGCTGATCAGATTCAAAATACGCAACTGAAAAATGTTGTTAAAGGTATGGCCTCAACCGTTGTTGCGCCTGAAAACTCTCAAAACGAGATGTATGTTCAAAGCTTTCTACATCTCAACCAACGCCTAGACACGTTACAACAAGATTTAAAGCTTCAAGCAGCATCAAATCTTATGAATGCTGAATATAAGCAACTTTTTGAATGTATGGATGATCATCTAGTACTACCTACTGCGTATGGTGATGCCAAGTTTGTAAACCTTAATAGTGTTGAGCCTCGTATTGTTGAATTTAGAAACTCGGCTGAAACAGGTCAAATCTTTGACAGCTTCAACGCCGTGATTGCCGAAACAGGAAACGTGGAAATTGCGCTTCAGCACTTAAAGCAAGAGATCTTAACCGATCACTATATCGCTGCGATTCATGAGGATGTGAAGTTACACCGTCTAGAACAGCAAGACATGGAAAAAATCAAAGAAGTGAATCAGATCCTTGAAGCTGATTTTGATAAAACTGGCCTACGCTTAGAAGCGCTCCAAGATGGTTTGAATCTCAATACTAAAAACTACTTAGACCAAGTAAAGCTTGAGAAAAATACGACATCTCAATTTTTGAGTGACCTTGATAAGCATATAGATTTAGAAGTCGCACGTAGAAACGATCATGACAATGATCAAACATTGGGGCGTTAATCATGGATTTCTATAAAAACGTAACTGGCGACATCGATGCGATGATTGCTTTTGATAAAATCTTAGGTGGTTTTGGTCAAAATACAGTGAATACCACGCGTGAGCGTGTTCAAACCAACTCTAAGCATGAAAAGGTAGAGCGTGAGATTGAAGGTGCCAGTCCGTACCTTAAAAGCGATTATGAGCTATTTGTCGAGCATCACAATATGTTGATGCAAGAGTATCGGGCAACTCAGCTACATTTACGCAACATCTTAGAAAAGAAAAATGAGGTTAAAAGCATTCAAAAGCTTGCGGATCTCTGCGAACGGCACCAGTGCTCCAACATCGCTCAATTATTCGTTGAGAAAAATGAAGATGAATATGTATTGCAATGCTTTCAAGACTTTCAGCAAGACTTAGAAAACAATAATGCTCTCCGAAAAGACTTTAATCACTTTTCAGACTCGTTTGAAGCCTACCGATACAATATGGAGATCTGTAATAAGCTTTCTGGTATCGATCAGCCGTTTACCCTTGAACGTCCGAATGACAGACAGTTGAATTTCGTTATCCATAGTCATGAAAACATCAATAAAACATTGTTGGACTATCAGGCGAAGATCATTGAGCAACAAACAACTGTGGACCAGCTCAAGCAAGATGCTTCCTATACTGCCCTATTTCCGATCGCAACCAATGATAAGAACATGTTCTCAATTGCAGCGACCGAAGTTTATGTAGAACAGTCACCGAAATATCAAGACTATCTTAAGGTCATTAAAAATGAGCTTAAGAACATAAACGAAACGGGTAAAAATACGTTTAGTCAGCATTACAAAGATACTATTACGCAAAGCAATCTTGAAAACGTTAAAACTAAAGAAAGCGCTTCAACTTATAGCAATGGGTTTTAATTAATTTTAAATAAAAACATTTAGGGTGTTTTAAGATAGAATCTAAATACCCTTTAATGGAGTTAAACATGATTCAAACTAAAATCACTGAACCGACAAGAACGCCGTTTAATCCTCATGGTTTTGCAGATGCAACGCCTTTACATGCGTTTTACTTGGAATTATTAGAAAAGGGATTAATCAATAAAGTTCTTGAAGAAGGTAATTTGGAATTTGAAAACCAAAACTTGTTCATGACGATCGATTGGGAATCAATAGACGTTCAAATGGATGCTTATACGTTTGATGTGAAATTAGATATTGTATGTGGCGTCATACTTGATGAACAAAAAGTCACGAATAGCATTCAAGTGTTTATTAATGAGCAAACTTTGTTTATAGCTTCAGCTAAAACCTTTAACCCTAAATCTGGTCTAACGCAAAGTCTTAACTTTGATATTCCTTTACGTGTTTTAAGTCAAATGGGCTATTACGCCCTACCTCTCAAAGAGGACTAAATCGTGGGAATGAGCATAGAAAGCCAAAACATAGCATTGTCTCAAGAGCCTACAACCTTTGTACCAGAAGCTTTTGTACACTCTATTAACTACTTTTGTCAGACCTTAGAGAACACTTTTCATTTTGATAAGCGTTCACTCAATTTCTTTGAACCAGGTACACCAAAAGAATACGGCTTGTATCTTACTGAACAGCATTGCCTTGTTTTTTTGAATGCTTGCAGTAGTGGCTATCTTGGCGAAACACGCAAAGTTACCAGCTTCACCGCTTTTGTGCTTTTAAATCAAAAAAATAATGAATCTGAAATGCTCGACATCACGTTAAACGATCCAAAACGTGTAGAGGAACATTTCAAAACTGCGTCTAAAGATCAGATCAATATTTACTTAAAGAACGTGCATGAATTAAGTAATTTTCTGAAAAATAAGTACTCGGATTCAGGTTTTTTAAAAGATATTGTGACTGAGGAAGGTTTTTCTAAAACCCTAAAGCCATCGGTTTTACAGGAATGCTTAAAAGAGGAAGTAGAGCTAATTAATACTTTAATGTGTTTGGTTAGTACTCAGTTTATATATATTACGACAGCTATTATTTTTAAGCGTCCTATTTTAAAAGAATTCATAAAACTATGTTTAACCAATGAGAAGTATATACTACAATATGGTGAAGAATGGTATTATGATTCTATATATAAGTTCGCTAAAAGGATATATGAGTTAAAACACCTTATAGCTACCTTATATTTAAGTAGTGAAGCTGTAGTAAAAGATGTTGTAGTGCTTTGCGAACTTGCTTCTAAAAAACATTAATCATAACTCTTTTAAAGGGCTAGATATGCGTAACAATCACAAGAAAGCTAAAAGGCTACAACAAGTTCGGGGCAAGACTTTAAGGACTAACCCTAATCTACAAAATGTTAAGCCAGCTTTTAAAACTAAAAGTGCTTTAAGCATTTTTGTTGCTACCGTTATTGGGTGTTCAAGTGCTATTGCAGTTCAACAAAGTTCCGTTGCTTCTGTTACCAGTAATACTCAAAACATGGGTAACTTAAACATCGCAACATCATCGACCATTGCAAGTAGCTCTGGTGGTGATACGCCTTTGTCGAATTCAAATAGCGGATATTATTCGTCTACCAGTTCTAATTCGTCATTCAACTCTACTGCTGCTGAAAACAACTTCATGGCGGTTAAAAAAGGTGAACAAGCAGCTGCTCAAAACATTCAAACCAATATTGAATCATGTGCAACTGATGGGATCGGTAAAGTCGTTAAAGACAACTTAGATCTACAAATGACGGTTTGGGGTCGTCCAATCGATATTAACAAAATGTTCAGTCCAGCTAGTCAAGGTGGCTGTTTTGCTGACATCGGTAAAATCATTGACCTTTCTGTGACTATTCCATCACTTGATACAATCATCAATGCAGCGCAACAAATGGTTGTCGATTACGCGACTAAAAAAGCGTGTGACGCAATGAAAACTGCAAGTACTGAACTTGTTGGCCCATTGAATGATGTTATAGGTGAAATCAACAAAGCTGGTCAATATACTGATGTATCGGGTGCGCTTGGTACTGCTGTGAATGGTCAACTTGGTAAACTTGATCCTGGTCTAGTTATGCCTAGCGGTGCTTTTGAGGGTGGAGATACTTATACAATCAATGGTAGTAGCTCGACTAGTCCAGTTTCTTATTCAACTGATCAAAAAGCCAGTACTAGCACACCGTCTAACGCAAAAACTTCAAGTTCAGAATCTACTTCTGTCACCCAATCAATTAAAGACTTTTTCTCTTAAGTTGGGGGTGGTATGAAAAATAGAAATAATCTGCGTAAAAGAAGAATTACTGTTAATCAGTTTTCACCTGTTAAAGCAATTGCGGTGGGTACTTTAACGGTTGGTCTATTATCCGTACCACTTTTTACCAATGCTTTTAGTCTTGGCACTATCCTTTCTGAGCTTGCAATACAAGCTCAGCAATTGATGGTACGTTCTGCTGTGCGTGTATCTACTCAACAAACAGCGGTCAGTGCAAATCAAATTGTTGATAACCAAACGCGTGATTCAGAAATGATCGTTGCTGGTATTCAAAGTGTCGATAAAAATATTGAGATCAAAAAAGCGATTTTAAATTCTGGTACGAATGCTGCCCTCCCTGATTCAGCTTTTTGTACGGCTCTTGAAGAACGTGAACAAACCGATCTCAATAGAAACTTAAAAGACTTTAACGTTTCTAAATACATGCAAGATGTTTCAGGGAAACTTTTCTCAAATTCAACAGATGAAGCAACCTCACCATATGCGTTTCACTTGGCGACCTCGTGTGGCGTAGAAGAAGCAAAAATGGGTGTCTGTAATTTGATTCCAAATGGTCTGCAGTATGGCGACATTGATACTGCTTTTGTTTTTTCTCGTTCTCGACTTTCTGAACAGCAAGCGACTGTTGCATTGAACTACTCGTCAATTGCATCTAACAACGTTGTTCCAGTCGGATTGATGGAATGCTCTTCATCAACTTGCGTTGATTTTCAAAATAAATACATGGCTGGAAGTACTCTTTCATCACTGGCTAACTATTCGGTGGCTAATAATGTGATGCAACGCACTACACCAAACTCCAATGCTTCAGCCAAATTCTTTGAGTAATGACTATGAGAAAGCGTAAAAATACTTTAAGACAGCCTAAAGGAAAATCAAAGTTTGTACCTGTCATTTTAGGTGCAACTTTGGTGATTAGTAGTCCTGTTTTTGCTGAATGGGCTACGGTTGGTTTGGGTACGATTATGAGCGAGATGTCTTCTCAGATTCCTAAGCATGCAAGCAACCAAGCAAATGATATTCAACAAGTATCTCAAAGTACCCGTAGAAAGTTAGATGATTCGACTGAAAACATCGTTGCAGCGCTTAAAGTTGCGGTGAAGCAAAAGGCGCAAGCTGCTAACCAAATTACCGATGCGACAACTAAAAATACCCAAACTATTGCCTCTGGTATTCAAGCGCTTTTACAGTCAGATACCATGAAAAAAGCACAATTTGCTTATGGTGCCAATACTGGTCAAGGCTTTAAGTCTTGTGAGGTTTTGGCTGAAAATACAAATATGTCGAGTGCATCTGGTCAAGTGATTGATCAAGCAGCTGATATGGCGACTCAAACTTCTCAAGTCGGCGGTAAATTAGTTGGCTCTCAACAGGAAGTGATTAATCAACGCCTAAACGTGCATAAAGCTGAATTCTGTACGGTTGCTGAAGCACAAGCTGGTCAATGTACGTTGTCTAAATTACCGGGTGGCGATACCAATGCTTCCCTACTGTTTAAGTCTGTTGCACCTGGCTCAAAAGAAGCTCTTGCAAGACATTACGTGCGTGAAAACATTTTAGGTACACCAGATAAATCATTGTCTAATGCAACGGCACGTACTCCAGCTGGTCGAGATTATTTGCAAGCAACCAACCAAAAAACAGCTTTACTTGCTATGCCAGCGTATAGCTTGGCGGTTATTGACGCGCAAAATACAAAATCATTCAAAGATATTGACGGCAAAATGGTGTCTGCCAACGATTTGATCGACCAAACAATCGCACGTTACTACGGTGGTCCTGAAGCTAAAAAATGGCAAATGGCGATGGCGATGCAAGATCCACGCGGTCTACTTAAAGAAGCCAATATCATTAACGGCGTTTCTGTTTATTTAGATCTTCAAACTTACAAGCAAAGTTTGCGTGAAGAAGGTTTATTGTCTGCATTACTTTTAGCGAAATCTCAGCCGATAAAAGATGATGTGAAAACGAAATACGGCCAGTCAGTGAAAGTTAAGCTTTCACAAACTATGCCTCAATTTTAAGGAGACTAAATAATGCGTACTCCGAAAAGAACATCACGTAAAGTTATGAAAGCGCCACAAGCGCACGGCTCTCGTTCAAGAATTAGTGCACTCGGTTTAACCCTCGCCATCATTAGCGGTTCTGCATCTGCTTATTACTGTGCTTCCGTGGGCAACCCGATGGCAGTAAATACCTTGAATATGCTTATTCAACAGGCTGATGCGGTGGAAAGCGCTGCGTTACGTGCGTTGGACACAAACTTATCTTTGGGCATTAAAAAGCAACAAGATGATGTGACGACAGCGATTAAGATCCTGACGAAACAAGAGGCTGTATCTGCTCAAGGTATTTCAGATAACGCACATAAAAACGCACAAAGTCTTGTAACGGCGTACCAAGCTGTTAAACAAAGTGAGCAAATGAAAAAAGCTCAATTTGAGTTTGGTGCACATGGCCAAGCATTTAAAGCGTGTGAAGTTTTAGGCGATCGTGAACAAGCTCAACAAGACAATAAATCTGCTGATAGTTCAATTTTAAATAAAGTTGGCTCTGAAGTGGTTGCTGCGCCTGGTGTCTACATGAACCCTCACAAAGCACAAGAAGCTATGTTACAAGCTCATAATGAGTTTTGTACCACTTCTCAGGCTGCGTCTGGACTATGTGGTGCTGCTGGTGAAAATGCTGGTCTAAGTTTACAAGCTTCAACTTTATTCACGACTGCAGCGCCAGACACGGCGATGGCTCGTGCTCAAAATGCATTGATCAACAACATGGTTGGTCTACCTGATGCCCCAATTGACGGTAAAATTGCGAAAACATCTGCTGGTCAAGATTATGTGATGGCTAAACTGGCGAAAGATGCTTTAACTTCTCCAGCAATTACCTCTTTGAAAGCAATTCAAGCGCAATACTCCCCTGTTGCTGGTGGTGGTACCAATAGTCATGATTCAAGTACCAAACTTGCACCGATGCAACACTTGGAAAAAAGTGTCTCTCGTTATTTAGGTTCAGGGCAAGATTACAAAGACTTTGCTAAATCACAAGCGATTAAAGATGAACGTGGTTTGATGGTCGATGGTTTAATTCAAAGTACTGAACGCTTGAACTTGCAATATCAACAATACAAGTCAAATGAACGTAAAGAAGCGGTATTGGCTGCGCTAGTTTCTGCTGAAAGCAAATTATCTGACGGCTCAATTGAAGTGACAGATCGTTCTAAGTCTACGGGTAACATTCGTAGGATTGCACTTTCACAAGCAATGGCAAGTAAATAGCCTGATTTTTTCATTATCAGACTGATAATGAAAAAAACTTAAAAAAAAGGGATGGTTTTAAGCCATCTCTTTTTTTTGTTTAAAACCCTTTTAGATAGTTTCTTTATATAAATTCTCTTATAATCTTTAGTATATACCGCTCAAAAGTAACCGATGGTGCTTTGATATTTTAATTAAAAGATGCTTATACATATTGCCATGGAGTTTATATGTCAACTAAAAAGAAATGGTTGGATCTGAGTAGCTTTGGCGCTCAACTTGTAGTAACCCCTAAAACTGATTCAAGAAACCAAGCAGCCATTATTAAGATTAAAGATGTTGAGCTTTTAGAGAAAAAGTTGAACACATCCTTAAACAGCTTCTTAACTGGTTTAAAACAGACTGGAAAGTTTGTTTATATCACCAATGAGCAAAATAACGACCTTAGTTTTATGTATAAGAGTTCGCAAGATAGTCTCTCTCTTGCTGACATAAAATCTGTTTTTCCTTACGACTCTAAAAATGACCTCATTGAAATGGATATGTCAGATATATATCTGCAAAACCCAATGAGTAGTGCTGAAAAAAACCAGTGGCAATCCCTATTTGAACTCAATAATCAAAAGTCCGTTGTGCTTTACCAAGCAAAACAGCAAAAACCGTTTGCCCAAAATACAACCATTATGGGTGCGGTTAAACAATTCAATAAAGCAGATTTAGGCTGGAATAAGCTACCGACATTACTGCAGTCAGTAGATCCATTGCCGTTGGCTGATTTAGACAATTACGGGTACCAAGCAGATAAAACACTGACTCGTTATTATGTTGATAAAGAAGCAGCGCTAAATGCTGGACTCATAGAAGATACGATAGAGCCTATTGAACTAAGCAAACAGCTAGTGATTTCGGTTAATTCAGGCGGTGAAGTACTTGCCCTAAAAGATATTACGCAAATCCCTGAGCTGACCAATTATAAAATATCTTCACATCCAGCATGGCCAGCGTATAACAGCTTACCGAAGCAATTTATTGATATTCGAGAGCTGAATAAGGGACTGAATACGAGCATTGATCCAATTGTGAATGCGCTTAGATCGGATGATCATGCCGTTAATCACCAAGGATTGATCAAGCTTCAAACCTTAGTCACGAAAATCAATGACTGTTTGTATTCATACGAAGAAAACAGCATCCCGTCAGCATTGGCACCATTTGGTATAGAAACAACTGCGTTACAGCTGGTGGACAATGATTGGAAAGTTTGGGAATACAACAACCAAACTTTAGATGTAGAAGAATTCGACCTTACCGATAAGATTAAGGACCTGATCCAAAGCGTTCAAAATAATATTAATAATTTAAGAACATTTGATCCCTACTCAATTGGTGATAGCAGTTTTGATCGTGAATTAATTTATGAAAGTTTGGATGACATCGGTACAAGTTTAGAAAGCTTGGATCTCAATCAAATTAAGCAAACCATACCGCCTGAACCTAAGGTTCCAGTAAAACGTTTGTTCAATCGAATTGATCACTTTTTTAGACACACAAAGTTTAAGCCGAACATTCCGGAACCAGTCATTAAGGACTCTTTGACTAAACTCGCTTTAATGCGAAAAATTAAGCAAGAATACCTACAAAAAATTGCAAAGCTCAAAGAAGAACGTCAAGCCATTGTTGAAGCAAAAGCAACACATACCATCAGTGAGCGTATTGAAAAAGCGGTTGCGATTCAAGTCGCTGTTGCTACTGAAAATGCGTATGTTTTGGATCAGCAAGCCTATGAAGATCAAGCTTATGAAATGGAATTGGCATTAAGTCAGTTAAACATCGCTTCTACGCGTCTGAACAATCTTTATGATAGTTTTTTTGATTCAGTGATAGACCGTGAAGAATACGGCACGGATCTGGATAACTTCCTACAAAGCGTTGTCACCGATGATGAATTGCAAGATGAAATGCAACGTCTATTGGATGAAGCGAACGAGTTTGAAGCTACTCACACCTCAAATGACATTGACATTTATCATTTCAACGTTGATCTAGGTGAAGAACCTAACGGGCTTTGGAATGAAGCTGTTAACCAGTTTGATGTGGTTCATTATTATGATGAACAAGATCAAGAGTTATCTGCAGTCGAAAAGTTTGAATATTCTATTTTGGGATATTCACCATCTCAAGAATCTGCAATGCCAGATTTTAACGATATGGTGTTCTCGAATGCTGTATCAGTGCTGGATAACAGTATTGAGGACATGATTGCGACCAGTGCTGAAAATGTAGGTAAAAACTACTTTTCATTTCATCAGCAAATGCCTCGTATTCTTCAACAACTGCATAGTATTAATAGCCAATTTACGGCGCTTGGTGATGGTGATGCCCATAGCATTGCATCACAATATTTATCGGATGAAAGCTTAGAGCGATTCTATAACCTGTTAGAACAGGACGGTAACTACAAGGGTTTTAATAAGCGCATCGATGTGGCTCATGTGCTTTCTGAGCTGAGTAGCAATATTGGCAACAATCCTGACTCCCCTATCCTTAACCGATTACCTGATATTAGGTCGCAACTCAATCATGCGATAAATGAGGAATTACGTGTACGCACGAATCCTGGTAATGCACTGGCCAACGCGATTGTTTTTGCTGCGACCAATGAAGTTTTGTCTTTAAAAGAAACACTCGAAAAAGATGAAATCTATGTGGTAGACAGCTTTCAAAACTATCTGCCTAAGGTGATACATAAAGACCACTTCAACTCAAATACACAAGAACAGCTTTTTGCCTTAAATAAAAAGGTCGCGGTAAGTATGGCGTATAAGCGCTATCTACAAGACTTTTATCAAAATGCCGTGGGTGAAGAGTCTAAATCTGAAGCGGTTACTGCCATTATTAATAATGAGCACAAGCATATTTTGATGGCACTAGGTTATCTAACACCGACCTACAATGAAGTCACGGCGCCAAAAGACTCGAAAATTGAAAATGTCGTCACGTTGACTGAAGAAGCGGTAAAAACCTACCTAGCTGAAGGTAACGCTTTGATGGTTGAGCCTGAAGTTAGCGCACGTTCTTTGGCGGTGTATAGCAGTACGATAGCATCTGATCAGAACTTCATTCGCTTACTGCCGATGGATCTAGGTCAAAAGGTTAGTTCATTACAAAAGCAAAAAACCATTATGATTAATGGTGCTTCTTCGTTTGAACATATCCTGAGCTCTAATCCGATCAGCAAAAACAAGCTGACCTATGATGACCTTAAGAATGTAATTCTTAATCGTATTTTGACCAAGGAAGCGGTACCGAAATATGAAAAAGGCTTAAAGCTTGATATTGAAGTTAAGAATGTCTATGAGCATGCATCAAGTTTCTTGCCACTTGAGAAGACCGATGTTAACAGTAAAAATGACTTTGGCAATCTCTTTAAACATGGGCTTGTGCTTGAAGCATTACAATCGACTCCAGACTCACTCACGAATGGATTTAACCTCAACCGTGATTTAATCAATTCTGCCCTACTGCAGTCATTTGAAAATCGTTCTATTGAAGAATGGACGGCACTAAAAAATAAATCCCTCGAGACAAAAACGGGATCTCTTTTAAGCATTATCACCAATCCAGAACGTATCAAAGAGTTTGAGTTTCCTGAGATAAATCTTTATCTCACGGTTTCACCAGCTGATGAACAAAAGCACGGTGCGATTAACTTATATTTCAGCGGTGAACAGATTCCGTCTACCGATCGCTTAATCGTTAAATCAAGTCTGAATGACTTAGCTGCAGACGATAAGGCGCTGTTTAAAGCTTTGACGCTTAGCAATGATTCAGTTTTAAGTACGCAAGAGCAAATGCAGTACTTGATCGACTCATTAGAAAAACGCTATCAGATCTTCCAGTCGATCGAAAACCTACACCTAAAAGAAAAGGTATTGTTTAACCCTGAGTTGGACGATTACAAGGCATTAACTTTGCGTGATGCCGATAATCAATACATCGATCCAACGGCGAAACAAGATCTAATCGATTTTGTGAAAAGCAATGATGTGATGACCAATGTTGATTTGATGAACGTCTTTACCGACTACATCAATCAAAAAGAAATGGATCAAGCGTTTGAAAACGGCTCCAAAATTATTGTGGCCAATGACGGTGCTGATTTAGTGATTTCTGTCATTGATAAAGACACACCAGTTTTACAGCATGATCAATTACGGGTTTTTGATAATGTTGAGCAGTTTGCTAAATTCAACGAGCGTGGTGGATTGTTTAAAGACTTCCAGTTAAACGGGATAAAAGCGCATCTTGTGGACCAAGTATTAAATGATCTTGGGCTACGTGAAAACATACTGCAGACAATCAAGGTGCCATTATCACCAGGTTTTGAAAATATTGATGTTAAAGGCCTTAATGAGATTGTGGCTGTTAATATTTCAACATTGGTCAATAAAATTGATTTTACCTTTGGTGAAAAGCTACTTGAATCTAAAGACCGGTTCGATCTCGCGATTAAAGTTGCCGATGATCAATCTCCGTTAAAACTGGCCATTGTGAATAATGCCGAACATCAGCAATTTGTTGATCAAGGCTATAAAATTCTTCCTACGCCAAAGCACCCGAACTCTAAGAACTTCTTAATTACTGATTTTGCAAAATCATTCAAAAAAGCAGAATTATTTAAGTCTCGCGATCAAGTATATAAACCTGAACATATGGTTCAAAGCGCACCTGTTGTAGAAGTTGCCCAAGAACCATTGGTTGAAGAACCGATCGTAACTGAACCTGAAGTTCAAAAGCCTACTGAACCAGAAGTACAGGAAGCAACGGTAGAAGTTGTAGAGCCGACTGAGCCAGTTGCTCCAGAGCAAACATCACTGTTTGAGTCTGAGGGTAAGCCTGAAGCTGAAGCACCAAAAGAGCCAAAAACAACCAAACCGAAAGCCACTGAGCCACGTTCTGAAGTTGGACTTATTGAAGATACGGGTATGAAAATGCCTGGTGCGAAAAAGGATCTGTATGGTCCACGTTTATCGCTCAGTCAGATTCAAGATATGTCGCTTTTGCAAGTCAAAAACCTAATTACGCGTGACAAAATTTGGAAAAAGGAATCGGTTTTACAAGCAAAAGAAGCTGGTCGAGATATTTACATTCACTTGCTGACTGACGCTGTACGCAAGATGACGAATGATCAGCCACGTTATCCGCTTGAAAATGCCACTGAAGAACAGTTTAAAAAAGTAGGTGCTGGATACTATGACGCTGTTTTAAGTATGCGTGATGCATTAATGGAAGCAAAAACAGTTCGTGAATTTATTCCTAATGCATGTGATTTATACGTTCGTTTGAATGAAGACAAAGATCTGTTCACGGCGTTTAAATCATTAGATCGGTCATTATTTTCATTGGTAGAAAGCTATGCTGAATATGCTGCCACTGACATGATTATTAGTTCTGAATTGGCGAAAACCGATAGTACTGAAGCACGTAAAACGCTCACTGAAGCACTTCATCATTTACGGAAAGAGTTACCGCCAGTTAAAGGCACCTACTCTATCTATAAAAAAATACGTAGTGCGATTGATGCCAAACCGTTCCAAGACAAAGTAAAAGCGACTGTTACTTTTAGAAGTGGCAACATTATAGATTCGAGTACGCTATTTAGCAGATCTGATGCTGGTCTATCTGAACAGGTAATGGATCTGTTAACTGCTAAAAAAACCAAAGACGCAACTGCAGAGAATGATGATACTCAAGAAGTCTCGTTATCTGAAAAGAATGTATCGCACATTGTAGATGACACGGCGAGTACCTTAGATGCCCTATTCAAAGAGTATGCTAAGCCTCGTACTATGCGTAAGGCATTCAAGCTCAGTGATGTGGTTGTGACGGAAAACATTGCTTCACGTAATGGCCAAGATGTTACAGCACATACCTTGCAAGCGACCTTTGGATTTAAAGCCGTAGAGTTTGGCGAGTACTTGAACCAGAGCGATCGTCAAATCGCGTTAAATAACGCATATGACGGTTGTTTCGCTCTTGCTAAGGCACTTGATATAGATCCGAAATTTGTTGGCTTTAACGGTATGTTGGGTGTTGCTTTTGGTTCGCGTGGACGTTCCGCTGCGATGGCACATTACGAGCCATCTAACCGTGTGATTAACTTAACCAAGAATTCAGGTTTTGGCTCGTTTGGTCATGAATTTTTCCATGCCTATGACCATCTCATTTTTAGTGCGATGACACGCAATCAACCAAAAATGATGATGGAAAACGTACAGCCTTATCTAACTCGTTTTGCAGAATTGAATAACATTAAGTCTGAGAAGTATGCCAACATTAACCAAGATTTGTTGCAAGCTGCAGCCAAAGTAAATCAAGCGATGTATTACTTGCCAATGAAAAAGGATGACTCGATAGAAGTACTTCGCACGAGTCTTGAGAATCAAGTCAAGTTTTATGAAACCAGCATCAAAACGATTTTGGATAAAACATTGATAGATCAACCTGACATTGTTGATTTGTTTACGCCAGATAGAGACAGCATAAAAGAGAAAATTAATACGTTTATTGCGGAACGTGGCAAGTTGCATACTGAACTATCTTCATTGATTAACTTCGCTAATCGTCATGAAGATCCTGAACTTTTCCAAAAAGACGCTATACAGCATAGACGTTATATGCACGTTGCCCAAGGCTTGCATAAGTTCTTGTCTGAAAATGAGTATCCAATCCCACGGACTGAGCTCAACAAATATATCACGCAATCTCGTTCTGAAATTGATCATGATCGTGTCTTTGCAGCGCAAGTACTTGGTGCAGCGAACAGTACAGTCTTTAGATCAGTTGTATTCCGTGATTATCGACAAATGTTGCGTAGTCAGTTTGCGATATGTGCACTCGACTTCATCAAAGAAAACAGCCCTAAACCATTGTCAGATGAACACTTAAAGTTAATTTCTTTAAGCTTACAGACGAACGATCGCTTAACATCAGCTAATCAATCTCAGCTAAAAACTGATTTCTACAAAAATGCGATGGTATTAGAGGGCTTAACAAGTGCTAAGAAGCCGTATTGGACGACCGCACATGAAATGTTTGCCCGTAGTGGTGAGCAGTACTTACAAGTGACCTTAGCAGAAATGAACTTGCGTAATGATTGGCTTGTTTACCCTTGTCCTGAAGGTGGTTCATCTTCTGTAACTCAACCGCATGGTATAGAAAAAGATGCAATCATGAAGGAGATTCGCGAATTTACGGTGAAAGGCCTGGACTATATTCAGGAAAATATTGCTGAACTGCGTTTTGCTGATCATCAGCAGTATGTCAGAAATGCAATGCACTTCTTCCAACCGGGTACAGATCAACATGAGAACCTAGTTAAATGGAATGAAGTCATTAATGAGATGTCACAAGCTGAATACGATGAATATTGGACTAAGCTCATGACCAACATTGAAGTACAAGCAGATCCAGAATTAAGCAAACAAAAGAATAGCGATCCTGAATTGGCACTATAAGCAATTTTGAGATCTTGGATGCTATCCCCTGTGGGTGGCATCTTTTTTTATACGGTGGCATTTTTATTTATAAAAAAAGAAAGAATAGTGCACGGTTTTAGATGGTTTTATTAAAAATGATAGGTATTTAAACAGTGCTATTTACTCGGTATATACTATTTTAAAGAATAACGCTTAAACCCTCCCTCAAAGTTAATTTTTTAGTTTAATATAAGCACATATAAGTACTCGTAAGAGTCGTTTTAAAGTCTTGGATCATGCTATGTGACCAAGTAGGAGACTATAAAGTGAATGAAGTTAAATGGCCTAATTTAACTGGTCTTGGTGCGCGTCTTGTAGTATCGCCAGCCAACAATTTTCGCCCAAAAACGGCGATGCTTGTTGTTAATGAATTTGAGCAATTCAAAAAATCTATTGAACAAAACAGTTCTAAGCAATTTGAACAAGTGTTAATGGATGCCCATTTTTATGAAGTGCAAAATGATGATGGTATTCATGCGTACTACTATAAAAACCCGGCAAAGTCTGGTATCGATCTAAACGATCTTCAGAAGGTCTTTCCAGCGTTTACCAACGATATGAAAGTACCGACTAAGCAAGAAGATATTTATCTCACCAATCTACCGTTTAAAAAGAACATTCCGAACTGGAAAAGTTACTTCGCATCAGCGACCGAACGCCTTTCCGCTTTCCCTGAAGTGTATGTCAGCAAGCTAAACAATGGATCTAATATCCTTGATACGCTGAAAACCAGTCTTCAGGAATCGAACAAATCCTACTTGGCTCAATTTCAGTCTTCAAAAATTCCTTTTAATCGTCTTCAAGATTATGGCTATGAAAATATCTTCTCTAAAGTCTATCTAGATGAAGAATCGGCGATGGCCAGTGGCGAAAGTCCAGATAAACTAGCCAAAATTAAGTTGTCTCCATTTGCAGTACCCGTCAATTACGAAAAAGATGGTTCGTTACTGATTATTGATGACTTGCGCCATATTCCTGAAATCTTTGCTCATGATCCGTATGAAGCATTGGGGTTAAATGACAATATTAACCTGGTGCATTTTGCTCATGAATACGAGTCCACTTTTAATCAGCTGATTGAGCATGGCCGTGGCAACAGAATGTTTAACATGAGCTTTAAAGATGTTGATGCTTATGTACAAAAATTAGCTTCTGATCTTGTTGTGATAGACCGTGTGTTTAATCAACAGCAATTGCCGTATCCAAAGCTATTAGAATCAGCTAAACAAGGTATTCCAGCTTTTTATAAAGATGAACACGGCACATGGATGGCGTCTAAACAAGGTATTGAAACACGCCTTGTAGATAAGATGGTGTATGACGCTGCCATGCTTCGCCATGATGTCTTACAACAAATGGTACGCCAGATGCCAACAGGTAAAGTTTTCTTTGCCGATCTGAGCCAAGAGTTCTCTGAATTCTCTGTAAACATCGTTCCTAAGTTTAATGCGTTCTATGATCACCAATCTGCTGAAATCAAACAGCGTAAACTAGAAGAACAACTCAATGAATCAAATGTTAACGAGATCTTGAATGATCTTGATGTTAATTTTGAGGCAACTGAGAAGGCATCTATTACTGAGTCTGATCTACTCAACATTGCAAATGACCTCCCTACTCCAGAAATTGATGATGTTGCCGTACTTAAAGAGCTCTTAAAGTTTCCTGAAGAATTATTGGATGCAAGAGGCAATGACAAGGTGCGTGATTTCGCGCCGTCTATGCTTGAAATTAGACAGATCTTGGATGTCTATGTCATTCCTAAGGCTACCGAACAAGCTCAACAAATTGAGAAGCAATATAGTGATTATCTAAATCAGAAATATGCTGAAATTCAAGATGTCGTGCGCTCAGCTACACAAACAAAAAGCTTCAGCGTAGATGATATTCAAGCGATCTCTGACGAAATCGACACACACAATGTTGAGATCTCAAAACAGTACAATGAAGTTAAAAAAGTCTTATGGCAAAGTGAAACTTTGGTATCTGGCATTACGTCTGCAACAAATACCTTTTTGTTTAATAAAAACAGCTTCTACTACGCTAAAGATGAAAACGGCAAATTTGTAGGTTTTGAATCTGAAGTAGAAAGTAATCAACACAAAGCGGATCTGTTCAAATTACTATCTAAGCAATTCGACAATCAATTGGTTTCAATTAACACGCCTGAGCTTCAGGAATTTGTGAATAATGAAACTGCAGTTAATATGTTGATGTCACGCACGAACAATTATGTTGAGCAAAATATCAATGATTTTGTTGCTGGTGATTTTTCTGCGCCGTTAGAGCTAGAGCAAGATGCACAGCGTTTAGAGTTAAGCGATCTGTGCACGGCTGATCTTGCTAATAACGATAAATTAGCTTCAGCGTATTTTGAAGAGTTTACTCGGCTTCTTGATGAATCAAACTTTGATGAAGCATTTTTAAAACAATCTCTATCACAAACTAAAAGTGCGTCATTCTTAAAGAACGGTGTAAATGAGATTTTATTCCGTAATTTATTGGTGCCAAATGCAAGTGAAAACTTTAATCGTAAGACTAAATCTGATTCTGTTCCTGAGGATATTTTTGCTAAAACTTCATCACATACAGATGGGTTTAGTCTGGACCGTCAGTTCAATCGCTTTGTTGAAGTTCAAAGCTTCCAAAAGGCATTAACAGCCAAATATCCGCAACAAGACTGGTCATTTATCACAAAGGATGACCGTGGCGAAAACATCAAGTCGATTGCTGAAGATATGCAGTCTGACATCGAAGAAGACTGCAAAGATGCAAAGGATTTGTTGTCGAGTATCGAACGTCAGTTTTATTCTAAAAATTCGACCTTATTTGTCTCGAACATGGATCTCGCTGCAGATGAAATCTATGTTCAGATTAAACCAACGGGTGACATTGACGATTTAAAAGTTAAAACCGTTAAATCAAATGAATTTGATGAAAACAAACATTATTCATTGTCTACCGATGCCTACAAAGCAACAAATCAAGCGTATGCGAACATTGCCAAGTATTTTGTTGAGAAAACCCTATATCTAGAAGATGGCGATTATGACAAGGCACAAAAAATAGCTGCCTTAGTGATTGCTGGTGAAGATAAAGAGCTCAAACAAGAAACTAAGAAAGTCTTTGGTGTAGAGCTGACTGCAGATGACTTAAAGCAAGTCCAAAGCATGCAGTTAGAAGATGGTAAGCTCCAGTTAAACAAAACTGCCCTACCGAACCACAACTACAACAACATTCAGCTATTCAACTATCTGAACCTGATTGATATTAATCAGCGTACAGTTTTTGGCAAATTTGATGTTGAAGTACAAAAAGAATTTGAGGTGATTAAGGATCTTCTCAAACCTAATGTAGCTTTTCAGAATAACGTTAAATATTTTTCGCTATCAGCTGAAGAAGAGAACGTACAGTTCAATAGTGAATCTGAATACTTTAACACTCAGCTAGAAAATGCTGTAAAGCACTATGAAGATCACCACGGCGCAATCAAGATCCCTGATCATGATTTGTTTATCACCGTGTTTCAAAAGAATGATCTTCAGTATATACGCCTCTACAATCATAAAGACAAAAATGCGCCGTTTATTGGGCATTCAGTTTCCCTAGATGCCAATATGCATAAGGCTACTGGCTTTAATGATAGAGATGCGGTTAAAACGTCTGCGAATGCTTTGTTTAAGTTATCGACTTCACGCAACAGCATGACGTTTATGCCTCCAGCTAAGTTCACTTTTGAAAAATATTACGAGTCAGATCTCAACTTCTTCAAAGCTAAAGACAGTCAGCAAACTTTAATCAATAAAGTGTTTACGTCTTTACCAAACAAGATGTTCCAGTACATTTCTGATCATCCATCTAATTTCAACTCTAAATTAGATTTCATCAGCAATCTTAATTCTGCAACATACGAAAAGTTTGAGGATCTTAGCTACGAGAAAAAACCGAATGAAGTCACTGAGCTTCTGAGCAACATCTCTCCAGCGTACACCTATGTTATCGCTCATGTAGATGGCCAGACAGCAATCATGCCTAAAAACTTAACCAAAGTTTTTGATGTTCAGGCATTTGAAGAAGTTCATCCGTTTGATTTGGTGAGCTCTAAACTGCAGAAAAGCGATCTTAAAGAACTTTTTAGCAATGGTATCAATGGTGAACCTGATCCATTCATTAATAACCTTAAATTTAGTGTTGTATTAAAGCGTGTAGGCAATCCAGAACTTGAGGATATTCAGCCTAGATTTATGTTAGAGCAGATCGCCGTGAATGAGGCGTTTGCAGAAAAATATAAATCCTTAACCGCGTTAAATGAAGTCAATACCGTCATGCTTGAGCATGTCAAAGCTTTACAAGATACGGTTAAACAGGCTTATGCTGAGCATTTTGTAGGTTCCAACCCTAAAGTTCACCAATACAAGTTGCTAAACAAATCATCTCAACAAGATGAAACACCGCAATTGTTTATGGTTGATACGGACTATGAGCCTCAATTGACTGCCGTGCTTCTTCGTATACCGTCTCATGACTTTCAGTATCAATTGATTACTGGTTTTGATGATGTAGACCAGTATAGTCACGAAATCTTAAATGCTATCGAATCTAAGGTTAATTTCGGTACCACTTTAGAGCAATTAGCACTATCTGACTTGCCTGAAATTCAGATTAAACACAAAACTGACTTTGAGAATAAGCGGTTAGCAAGTTTGCATTTCCAAACTTTGATTACGAATACGCTTGGTGCTCTATACGATCAAACCGCACACATAAAGCCGTATATCAAAACTGAAAATCACAAATTGTTTTTGGCCATCAAGCCATCGACCGACAATGAATATGCATCGGTTAAACTTTTTGGTGATAAAGGCGATATTCACGGTGATTACAAGTCTCTGTGCGTTTTTCCTGTTAAAAGTATGCGCTCAGTTGAAGATGTCTTACAACTTCAAAACCGTGTGTTTACTGACTTCACGTTTATCGATCAATTGGTACCAAAAGACAAATATGTGCCTGTTGATGTAAAGGTAGAGCCAAGTGACTCCCCGGCTACGTACTTAGGTGATGTAGGTGCCAAGTTTGGCGGTGCACATAAAGATCGCTACGGAGAATATATTTCATTGGAATATATTTCAGCGACATCAGCCGATCAAACAGCTACGGACTATCGAAAAGCAAAAATCGTTGCAAATAAAGAATTCCAAGCTTGGTACACCAATACGCCACTCGGTATTGATGACAAAATATTCGTAAAGGCAATGTATGACTACTGCCCAACTAAACCGTTATTCTCTAAAAATGCGTTGATGCTTGATAGCCAACGTGCGACAGAATTACGTGCGTATGTGGCTGTTGTTTCTAACATCAGAAATTTGATGGTAGATACTCAAGAAGAGTTGATTCATGCGGTAAGAAACAATAAAAGCTTATCTGCTGAAAGTCTTGGTATGACTGATCGCCAACGTAAAGACTATATCGGGCTTTATAGTAAAGGTACCAAGAACAACTACAAAAACTACTTCGAATTGCTTAGCAATTTGAATGAGTACTACATTATGCCAGAACATACAGGCGGTATCAGTGTTCAGCTTGAGAAAATCATCGAAAAAACGATTGATAAAGAACTCAGTGAGATTCTATCAACAGGTAAGATCTTTGATTTTTACGGTAAGTCGAAAGTCACTAAAGATGTGAGCGATGCGATCAGCAACATGCAACGCACTGGCTTATATTCAACTGTGCTTGAACCATACGTTCTGAAAAGTGCGATTGAAAGTGGTTTAGTTAAAGCTGAATCTGCACCTATTTATGTTAAAGATCCTGTTGCACCAGTTATAGAAGCAACGACTGAAGCTGTGAATACACCTAAAGCACCACGTTTGCCGTCATTTACCAGTGAAGTGAAAAAACTTGAAAATGGCTTTGTGACTGAAAAAGTCCAATCAAGCATTTACGGATTGTTAAATTACTCTCGTACTGGTCCTGATCATCGCCAAGGTGCCGATGTGGATTCATTCAAGCTTAAAGATGACTTTTCTATCCGTGGTGTTGAAGTAGGCAATAAAGTTAGTCCTGTGGCTCAACAGTTGGTTAATGCCGTGTATGACTCATTGGCTGACTTAAAACAACTCATGGGCTTTAAATCAAACAATGGTTTATTGAACTTGGGTGTTGCTTTGGCTTCACGCGGAATTAAAGGATCTGCAGCGCATTTTGAGCTGTCTAAGAACGTGGTTAACTTGACTCGTGATAGCGGATCTGGAAGTTTGGCTCATGAGTATGGCCATGCGCTAGATGCACACTTGGGGATGTTGGAAAAAGCGGAAGTATATAAAAATCACGCTCAAATGAATCGTTCTGTACTTCAGGACTATTATGAAGACATCCCTAATTTTGAGATACCAGGTGCACGACACTTCTTATCAAATATGTTGGATGCTGGATACTCCCCTGTTACTGAGTCCGGTCGTGCTTTTGAAAAGTTACATCGTGCGATGATGAATGAGCCAGTTCAGCCAATGAAAAATTACGGTCAAGTACTTCATGAGAATGCTGAGACTGCAATCAAGGCGTACCACATTGTTGCTGATTCAATGCATGATGAAGTGATTAAGAATAAAGAGAATTATCCTAATTCTACGCGCAAAACTTTAAACAACTTCTTTGACTGGCACCAAAAGCACTATGAAGATCTCATTCGCCGTCAGTTTGAGAAAATTGAAGAGTACTTGAAGAAGTATGAGCGTGAATATAAAGCTGATAAAAACCTATCTTTCTTCAGTACGGTTCAAGACAAGGTGGATGTCATTGTCTCTAAAATTAACACTGACATTAATGCTATAAGCTTTAAGTCGTTTGAGCGCTATCAGCAAAAACTTAATGATATGCGCCAGCCAGAACATCATTTACCTACAACCGGTTTGGAAGAAAAAATTACAGGTGTTGCGACTGCAGCGAATGTGGATTTAAAAACACTATCGCAAAACCTATCTGAATACTTGATAGAGTCATCTAAATACAAGTTCTATAACCTGGTAGAGAAGTACATGCCTGAGGGTGTTAAAAATCCTCATACTCAAATGCAAAACTTCTTTGATAAGTCGCAAGACGTAGAAGTAAGCGTAGGTGATATTCGTTTTAGTGACAATCTATCGCGTTATAAAAAGGATTGTTTAAATATCGACAGTGCTGAAAATCGTGCAACGCCGTATTACGCGACCAGTACCGAAATGTTTGCCCGTTATTTTGAGACTTATTTGTACTCTAAAGTTTCAAATGAAAATGAAATGAAAAACTCATTTTTAATTGACGGCTACCCTACCGTACAACCTAAAGGTTTAGAGTTTGAGATCTGCAGAAACTTGACTGAACAATTAGTCGAAACTTGTGTGAATGAAATATTTGATCAAGATCTGCAAAACGAAAATACCCAAAAAATTATTGCTGAAGTTTCGATTGAAAAAGAAAATGAAGCTGACCAATTAAGACTTGAGATGTGAGATAACTAAATGCAATACGAAAATATTCATGAAGCAAAAACGCCACTTAAAAGCATGATTACTCGTAGTCATGCCTATATTCGCCTGTTGGTAGAAAAAAGTATGGCTGATGGTATTAAGTTTAAATATCACAACGGTAGACGTTTAACTCAAATTGATGATCCTGAGCGTGTTGTTTCTCAAATCTTCCCTTATTTTTTCCGTTTAGTTTTCTTGGAAATATCAACTTATTACGGTCAAACATTTGATGGTCTTAAGTTTCATTCTAAGAAACGTGCAACAGGAACATTGCAATTAGAGGTCAGTATTCTTGAAGACAAAATACCGAACCAATTAGAGTTTTTCACCTTTATTAGTTACGTTTTTAACTATGGGTTTTTAAAAAATCAATTCCATGAAGACTTAACCCTTTTAACCAAAGCAACAAAGTTTGCCAGTTAAAAGTTAGATCCATTTTAAATCTTAGATTTAGGTATATACTAAAAATAATTTTTAAATATTTAAACTTTCAATGTGGCTTTATAATCAAATAAAGCCATATTGATTTAGAAACAAGTTAGATATTTCTGAATTAAAAGTGTGGCGAAAGTATCAGTTTTATAAGTCAAACAGTCTGCAGTCTTTTAAGTAACTGTTATAACGAAATAGTCATAACTGAGTCGCTGTACATTTGATGTGTATGCCCTTTTATTAATCCCATTGGAGATGATCGAATGCAAAAACCATTGCATGAAAATCTTGAAAACTTTCTGCCTTACTTGAAAAGTGAACTCGCTGCCAAAGGTATTTTAAGTGCGTCACTCAAAACCATCTTTTTGAACTACATTGATCAGATCACAAAAGAGAATAGATTCGTCACCCATACCAATACGACCGATCGACAAATTGTATATATAGAACGTGGCGATGATGCATTGATGTTGCGCTTTAAATATTTTTTAGAAAATAATGAGTACTTAGAAGTTGAGTTAATCATCACGGATACTCATGTAAAGTTGGTTTATGCTGAATCACCAGAATTACACTTGCTTTATGATGATGAAACACCAATTTGCTTAGATGCTGGCCAGTTAATCAAGTGTACCAATGACTATGGCACATCACTTGCTACTTTAATTAGCGCCCTATTCCAATGTTTACTCAGTGATGATCCACAAAAAAATATCCAAGACGTACTTAATCAAACTAATCTTTTTGACAAAGTTTCAGATGAAAATGCCGAATTAAACAAGGGTTCACATGATTTCGATAACCGACAAAATCAAGCAAATATCTGGGTTTTCTGATTCAGATTCAGAAGTTGTTAAGGATAGTGTTTTATCCTTATCTACTGCTTTGTGGATCATGAATATACTCATGTCCACAAATTTTGTTATTGGTTTAACCAAGAGAGATCAGAAGCTTTTTGATAATGCCAAAGAAACACTGATTACTGAAATGAAGCGGTTAAATTACAATCTTAGCGATTATAAAGTACTCCCTGTTTCAAAAAAGAATGAACCGCTTTTGCTTCAAATTAAACTTGAACAAAAATCAGATCGGATCATAGATTTAGTCAATGCCAATTTAAAGGATTTATCCAAAGACGAGTCCATGGTTATTGAAGTTCTTTATGCAAATTTAATGAATAGTAATAGTGGTGTTTGCATCACTATAAGCGATATTCATGATAAAACAGCGCTTCAAGTCAGTGAGATTCTTACTGACATTTCAAAAGAATTAAAGGTATCTACTTTATCCGATGTTCTTGATATTTATGCACGACCATTTGAACATAATAATGCCAAGGTGAGCTTTACCCTGGTGAACCCATGGGCATTATCAACCGATAGAAAAAAGACTCTTTGCATTGCTGCACCCATATTCAATGAATACAACAGTCCATTTAAATTAATTGCACTTCTTCAAAATATCATTTATCTAATTAATCAGAAGTGTACTAAAGAGACGGACCTTCTATTCGATTCCATTAACCTACCAAAATTTCAAAATAGACTTTTTGGCCAAAGCTTTTTTTATATTAATTAGGACTAACCATGAAAAACCAAACACGCCCATTTACTGTAGTGTTGTTGGCTCCTATTGCAGAACAACCTATTCATGCTTTAGTTGCGCCATCAGGTGATTCAATTCTGTTATCACAAGATACGAAAGTCTCTACTCTCGCAAATTGTCCAGATATGATCGAATCTGAGTTCGGTACATATGATGAATTTCTTATCGAACATCGCGATCAATTTATGCTGTTTAACCAAGTCGCATCTGATTTAGATCCTGATCTAATTTTTCCTAAAGTGCATTCAGACCTACTTGAAGATAGCTTATGTATTATTCGTTCTATTTTCGCTTTTGAACGTTTCAAATTAGAAGAAGAACAAAAGAATGCTACTCGTAAAGAGCCTAAAGAAATTAATCAAGAATATTTAATGAAACGTGCGATAGACCAGGCAATGACTTTAGAGCAAGATGTTTCTGACCTTTCATCAAATGTAGAGCGCTTACAAAGCCCGATGTCTTAAACTCCATTAAATATATTTAAAATTAACTTTAAACCCTCTCTTAAAACTTATATGCTTATTAGTAATAGTTTAAGGGTGTGGTTTAAAGTATTTTTAAATGGATACAAATTTAGTTTTTTTCGATGACTTTAACGCTACTTCTAACACCTCTTCTGGTGAAAATCACCGTTCTTTAAATAACGTACTATTCTTCTTTCTCAACTATCATAAAGGTACGTTTTTAGCTGATACGATATTTTTTGATACCCACTATCAAACAATTGACAACCGTAATATTGTCGGGGTTTTGCCTGTTCTTTTTAGTATCTGCCAGATTGACCGTTCAGAAGGTCACACCGGGCAAATAGTCGATATTCAACAGGATCTAAATAACGTAGATGAAGATGATTATGAACCTGTAATTGATATAGATGATACGCAAACATTTAACTTGTTCTACCACTTCCTTAAACCATCCAATGATGCACCTGTAAAACCACACCTTAATCAACTAAAAGTATTACCAGACAACTTAATCGATTCGATTAAACACCATGAGCTTTTAAATTACATTCTTGCTCTCATTGAGAATAAGATCTGGACCGATTCTGATGTATTTAAGTATGAGTACAAAAATAGGTTTTTGTTTTGCGTTTTTATCTATTTGTCCAAGACCGTAGATCTAAGTTTTAATAGCTCTCACGATTCTTTCACGAGCTGGCTTGAACTGCGTAACCTATCTTGGTTTGGTGCTAATGAAGTTGATACCAGTAACTTTGCAACATTAGAGCTTTATATACATGCCCTATCCTACACGCTTAAACTGGCAAACCATATTGTAAAAGCAATCATCAATAATAATGTGACGCCGTTTAAAGTTGCACCGCAAGAAGAATTGTTTTACTTTTTTGCTGAACGTACAGACGCACGTTCTCCTAATGAAGAGACTACACCGCCGTATACGCCAGCGGAAGATGATGAAACTTTTTCCACTGAACTTTCTAGTGCTCCAGTACCAGCACCGTCAAATAAGGAAACACCAAAAGTAACCGATGCTTATTTATTGGTTGGTGCGGATCTTGAGGATTCTGAGTCCACAACATCAGAAAAGAATGTGATTACTCAAGACTTCAACTACCAAGCACGTTTAAATGAATTATATGAGCTGTCAAAATTCATCAAAGATGAAATTATAGATGCTCCAATCATTTCTATTAATCAAGCGTGGAATATAGTGCAAGATAAATGGAAGTTTTATCTCGATACTTTTTCAAGTAGCTACTTCAATATGAATGATTTTGAGAAGACGGCTATTCTTAAACAATTGAAATCACTCAAAGCCAGTATTTTTATGAACTGGTTTGATATTAAGTCGGGTGCTGGCCAGCAAGTATTTATTGATCTAGTGTCATACGACACGTTTAAGATTGAGTTTCTTTCTTCTGAAGCTAAGATTATCCAAACTTACATGAAGAACCGTATTAAAAATCAGATGTATTTTGAAACTACGGCGCCACAACCAAAGTTTTTGAGAAATCTAAACAACTTATTTAATGAACGTGTCGATACGCAAAAAATTAAAGACATTGAAAACCCTGAACTTTTGTTGAAGGTGAATGGCATTCTTGACGGTGTTACCAAAGATCTCATTGACAATATCAATCTGCATTTATCAAATGACATTTATCTTGTGAACTACTTTTCTAATGTAGATAAGGAACTGGAACCGCCCAAATATCACTTATTAGATATTTTGCTTCGTACTTCAGTGCTTAACCTTATCTATGTTTGTCCTACCGCATCACTCAATGCTACCAAGGATCTTCTAAATGCAATCACTGATCCTGAAATTGAGGTTTCAGCTTTTGACACATTCGACCGCAAACAATATCAAAATCAAATTGTAAAAGAACTCGCATGTTCATTCCGTCAGCGCATAGATCCATCTGAACTTTTGAAGCTAGATATTACGTAGATATAAAAAATGCCCATCATTCGGGCATTTTCTTTTTAATGGTTAGGCTTACCAAGGTCTAGGCTCTGGTGGGCGTGATGTGTATTCATTATCCATATTGTTTTCAGATTCATTGTCTTGGTCCAATTCTGGATCTGTTTGTTTGTAGCGGTTTTGGTAATCTTGCTGCTCAATTAAATCTTCTAGAGCCATTTCTTTAAAGTGACCAACAAGTAATGAACGTGTTTCTTCTTGGTATTCTGGTTCTTGCGCTAATTGACGTCCAATTTCATTCGGTAGTTTATTGTCGTAGATATATTTTAGGTTGGTTCGTTGTGTTTGTAGTGTAGGTTGTGGGTTAAACTCGTCAGTAAGGGAAACTACTTTAGCTTCACTAAAACTAGTGCCACAATTAAAAACGGCTCTGGTCGCGTCTTGAAGTATATCTTCTTCGTTCTGTATGTTTTCCATTTGGCTTAAACCCTTTATTAAAGTCAGAATCTTAAAATTAAGAGATGTATTAAGATACCCAATTATACTTCAATAAATTTTCAATTTGTACCTTTAACGCTTCTTGCTCTAATCTGTCTAAACCTATTGTTGCGATGTTCTCTAAAAACTTGTCTTTATACTCGTTGTAACTTTCTATATCGTCTTTTTTAATGGTTTTGTCTAGATTTAACGTAAGCATGAGGTTTAATACTTTTAATATTTTTAGGTTCTTCCGTTTTTTGAGAACTTCAATAGGATCTAATTCAAAAGTATTTATTTTATCTAGTTTTTCTTTATAAGTTATTGCCATTAAAGGATTTATGCTTTGGTTGAGTATGTAGGATAACTCTAAAACAGTTATATCTTTCCCCATATCTTTAGATACAGATTTCTTAATTTCCGACAGTAAAATTAAGTGAGATGTAAACTTTGCTTTATCCATAATAGTCTCTTGTATTTAAACTAAATCATTAAAACAATTAGCAAGTCATGTTTAAACTTTCTGTATATACCAATAACAGTTTTGTGGTACATTATTGCTAATTTAAAAACCATTGTTATTTGTAATAAAATGGTTTTAATGATTCTTTGGTTAAAAGGTATTAAGCCTTTTAGTTAAACGTCTAACTTGTAATTTATAACACTTTGCTTTTAGTCGTCTTAAGTAAGCGATGTATAAGAAGCATTAAGAAAAACGGTGAGTTAGCTATGAGTTTATTTTGTCAATCGACAAATCCGAATTGTGATGGCGACCAAGCCGTTACTCTTCTCTCATCTATCTTTGGACACGACTTCATCAATGCGTTTATCAATGCGTCTGGACCAGCCTCGACAGTACCATCATCAGGTTTACTCACTAATATATTATTAGGCGGTGTAGCTAGTGTGGCAATGTCGTTGGTTTTGGTTTTTGCGATCGGTATTGGTTTAACAGCACTTTTGAAAAGCGCCCAGGACGGTGAAGCTTTCGGGAAAGATTCAAAAGTCACTACGATGTTTTCCCGAATATTATATTCGATTATTTTACTTTTACCTACGGCGTCCGGCTACTGTTTCATTCAAGTAGTCGTGCTAGGTATGGTGCTATGGTCAAATAATGTATCCAATACAATTAATAATAGAACGTTAGGCGAATCCTTAATGGCTTCGGCTAGTTTGTCAGATACGCACGATCATCAGCGTGACATCTTTGGATTTAGGAAAAATGCGCCTGTTATGCTTCGCCAGTTGCATTGTATTAACGTTCTAAACCAAGAGTTTTATACTCTACCGCCAGCATTCGGGCGCTATTTTAGTGATGGTGCTTATGGGGCGAATGCTAATCCTGGTGTTAGCATGACTGCAGTAGAGAAAAAGCAAAACTACATTGATAAAACCGCTAAAACTGCAAGTAACTGGACATCTGTTACTTATAACTTCGCTTACGCTGACAGCCGTTTAGAAGTTGGGGGCAAAAAAGAGCCGATCTGTGGCGGTGCTTCAATGAACGTTGTTAATCCAGCTGCGGTTAATGCTGAGTTAATGGACATTCCTGTTTATAAACTTCGCCAATCAGATCAAAACAAGATCAACGTTGCTTTGGCAAATGTTCAAGCTAAGTTACAACAAGAAAAGAACAATCTATATCGTCAATTCTTTATCGATTTAGAAAAGTGGTATATCGCATATCAAGTAAGCCCTAATGCCACTGAACAGGAAGGAACATTCCCGATTAGTAAAGCTGCTATGGATGCTTTCAATGCGCTAGTTGATAATTATGTGAATAAGAGTCATACCGTAACGAATAATGTTCTGACTTCTGAAAATGGCTATACTGCGGTTCAAACTGTTGTTAATACGCTAAATCAGCGCGGTTGGATGATGACGCCTGAAGCTCGTATTAAAGTAGGTCAATATCGCGCTATTGTTGAGAAGTATATTACTGAACCTTTGTGGACGTTCAGCCCTCCTACACTGAATTCAGCAATCATGAGCAACTCAAAAGGTGAAGCAATTTATAACACCGTTTATGTTGCAATGGATAATGCTGTTGGTAGCATTACATCCAACAATAATTGGGTGGCAAACGGCGATATTGCCGACTCTACCAACTTAATATCAATGTCTACCGATGGTGGTGACTCAAACAAAGTATCCAACATCGATCAAAAGTTTTCGGCATATGGTTCTGCTTGGGCAACAAACATTACTAAATCATTGGTAATGGGTGTATTGGTCGGTGAAAAAGGCGATGCGGAATTATTAAATAATAATTCGTCAAGCTCAAATATCAGCCCTACTACATTGCACCGCAATACGAATGTTATCCGTAATATTCAAGATACTGGTGAAGCAATCTTAGTCTATAAAGCTGTGGCTCAAGGTACTGTTGTCGGCATGAAATTAGTCGTGCTTACTGCTCGTTCTGGTTCTGCTCTTGTTCAATGGGTACCAGGGCTTAAGGGCGTAACTGAAGAAGGCACCAACGCTTTAGAATATGCCGTTGAAAATATCTTTGCTCCTATCCTTGGTCAGCTAGTAACGTATTTGACGATTCTTGGTGTGTGGATGGCGGTTGTTATTCCATATATGCCAATGATCTTCTTTGGTCTAGCTTGTGTAGGTTGGATCATCCATATCCTATACGCTGTGTGTGGTTTGCCTTTATGGGCGCTAATGCACATGATCCCTGAGCGTACTTTTGTCGGTAGCCAAACACAAGGTTATGTCACGGTATTAACGTTGTTCATGCGACCAATATTTATCATTGTTGGTTTCTGGATGGCTGAAATTATTATCGGGCCAGCTCTTGTTACGCTTACTGATATGTTCTTTAGCTACCAAGGTGCAATGAGCATCGCTTATTCATCTAATACGTTTACAGTTATCTTTACTGAGCTGATTACGTTTATCTGGAAGTTCTTCTTATATCTATTCTTGATGACTTCAGCGATCTACCTGATTTACGGGTTGGTATTTAGTGTTGCTGACCAAGTACAACAATGGATTGGTTCTGGATTGAATGGCGGTCAGTGGGGTGAAACAAACTCAAAAGAAGCTATTCAAAAGTTTGGTGGCGCTGCAAGTACGTTGTCTGGTCCATCTCCAGCATCTCGCCGTCCTTTACCGCCTGGTAGACGTCCTGATGGTGGTAAGGGTGGTCCAAATAATCCGAAAGGTGGTGGTGGTGGCAATGGTGGTACAGGTGGTAATACATTAGGCGGTACTGGTAGTACGACTGCATATAGCCCTGTAAACATGCCAGCTAGATCCGCTTCTTTTGGCGCTGCAACTGGTGGTACAGGTGGTATTACTCCAAGTGGTGTCACTGGTGGTACGGGTGGTAGAACTGGTCTTGGTGCTAAACCAACATCACCTACCCCAAGCCAAGGTCAATCTACATTCGGTATGGGTGCTACAAGTGTAAGTGGTACAAATAATACGCCTACTACTGGTGGTGGTCTATATGGTGCAAATGCTTACGGAAAAACAGCTTCTACGTTTAATCGTGGTGTAGCTAAAGCATCAGCATCTAAGACTGGTTCTACTTTCGGTAGTGTGAATGTTGCAAGTGGTACTAGCTATACGTATGGTACTGGTTCGACTCCTAATGCACGTTTTGGTGCTAGTTCTAGTGCAACCAAGAAATCTAATATTTCTGGCCGTAGCACTATGACTAATCGTGTGCGTTCAGGTTTAAGTTCAACTCTGTCTAAGTTTAAAGGTAAACCTTAAAATCTAGACAATAAAAAATGGTGCTTTATAAGCACCATTTTTTTTATCAAAATATTCATAATTAAAAGTTGATTTTCTGAATGTTGTTTTTGTTTGTAGAGTTAAAAATAAATCTACGAACGCCGATATTAACAAGTTGCTGTTGATCTTTCTCTAGCTGACCAACTGCATGACTGTAAGCACGGTTCAAATTGTTATATGAACGGTTTTGCACAAGTAAGTCAAAGTTGTTGATACGCTCTTCTTCTAACTCAATTTGCTTGTTATTAAGCTCGATGTCTTTTGCTTTCATTTGGGCGCAAACATTGTTGTACTTGTTCGCCAGCTCATTGTGCTTGCTTGTAACGTCATCAATGTGTGCGTTCGCTTCAGCAACCAATTCGTTGTACTGATTTGTAATACCTTTGATTCTGTTTTCTAGCATTTCAATGTGAGCTAACAAGGCATTTTCATTCTTCATGTGTACTTTGTTTTGGATTAAAAAGTCTAATCCCATTGAAGCACGGTCAATCGCTTGGTCTAAAGTAGCGCTTAAAACGTGTGCGTGATTTAACATATTTAGATACCTCACTACTTTTATTAAATTAAAATATTAAAACCATGTAACCTTATTCTTAAACCTATCAATAAGATTAACACTATATGTATATACTATCTTAAAACAAAACCTAAAAACTTTTTTTAAAGTATAAAATAAGTATTTAATCGTATATACTTAATCCGTCCACTTAGCTATTAGGGACATTTAATAAGAAGTTAATTTATTTTAAGAACTTCCTTTAAGCCTGGCGATTCACTTATGAAATTTAAACCCTCATTTCAATTAAAGCCCTTGAGCTGTGGCATTAAAGTCGCAATTTTAGTGACTTGTTCGGCTTTTATTTATACCGCTAACGCCGATCCTATTTCTGAAAACGTAACCGCTACAAATGCTAATACGGCAAAAGTTCCTAACAACGCTCAAAAAATGATTTTCCATAAATATTCGATCATGCCGAATGATGGGCGCCGTAGTGCTGGTCGTTTTGGTGAATTTCGTTTGCGAGGGGGCGCTGCTGGTAGTCATAACGGTATTGATATTAGTCGTGCGAATCCTAATGACCTTACACTTAAAGCAATTGGTTCAGGTTCTATTGTCTCTTATGACACACGTTCATCTGGTGCAAGCAACCAATCAACCACTAACCCACTAATTATGCAGATGGATACTGGCGATCGAATCATGTATCGCCATACTGATCCATCGTATCAAAAAAAATATAACGCTTACCCTGGTCAACGTATTCAAGCTGGTCAAAACATCGCACACATGTCAAATAAAGGCTGTGGTTCATGTGCCGTGCATTTGCACATTGAATATGGTGTAAAGGCAAAACGTGGGCTAGATGTTTGGCTGAATAAAAACTTAGATCAAGTTTTTAAAAATCCATCCATTGCACTTCTGCAACGCGTTAAAGGATCTGCGCCATATGTGGGTAGTTCTGAATATAAGTTAACAGATCCTACGCCATATTTACCTCAAGACGTTGTGATTAGTGTCTCGCCACAAGGACAAGCATTAGAAAACAAATACACACCGTACTTGGGTAACACCATTAGGACTCAATGGAATGCCTTATATTCATCATCAACAGGAATCACCCTCCCCGTTTCTTCATCGGTAGATGGCATTGCAGTAAAACAAGGCAAAAAGCTTCCAGCACTTGCATTTAGTGGCGATGTTTCGATGGATGCTTATGGATCTGCACAAGTGCAAGTCGCTCAAATGATTGCTGACGGTACTATCTCACCTGAAGCAGCTGCAAGCGGTACCATTTATGCAAATGATGTTGCTCAATATGCACCGCCTAGAACTATTTTTGGTGGTACGGCTGATGATGTGGGTTTTGATATTGGTGCACTTAATTCTACGCCAGCAGAATTAATTGAAAACATTGGTACTGGACGTTATGGCAACTCTAAATGGTTTAATGAATTAGCAACTATGTCGATGATGGGGCTTTTGATTGAAAAGCTAAACATTATCAATGCACAAAACTATTTGACTAAAGAGATCCATAAACAAAATGAACGCTTAGAGGCTCTTTTGGCAGCTTATACAGCGTCAGAAACTCAACGCTATTCTGGCCGTGTAGATGAACTTTATACGAAAGCTGAACAACCAACTGTTATTCCTGAAGTAGCAGTAGTTGAAATGAAACAGCTTTTTGAGGAAGGTGGAAACGGGCAAGTTTATTCAGATGCACAAATCTTAAAAGGTGGACAAGGTACTCCAGATCGTAAATGTGGTTGGGGTATACCAGGTGCTTTTGGTGCGGTTAAAGATGGTATTAAACGTGTTTCTTTAAAACATGGTTATAACCCTAATGACGTTGCAGCTATTCTTGGTTTTGAATCTGCCGGTTTTAATCTTAAAATTGACAACAACGCTGGTGCATATGGTTTAAGTCAATGGACTAAAATTGGTATAACAGATATTAATGCTTCAGATTTAACAGCGAGAGGAATACCAGCTTCAATTAAATCAAACCCTAAGCAAATCACTACACTGAGTGCTCAACAACAAGTCGAATTATTAGATTTATATCTTGCAGTAAAAGCACGACAACGTAAAAGCGACTATAATAATAAAACAATAGCTGGGTTTTATGCTCTAGTTTTAGGTGGACCATATAAAAGCCCTAGTCGTGAATATAATGCGAACAGAAACCTCGATAGAAACCCTCGAGATGGTGTTGTGACTTTAGCTGAAGCCGTTACATTTGAAGGTATTGTTATGCGTTTATGCCCTTACTATTCTGAATACCCTTAATAGAGCAATTAAAGGAAATATTATGAAAAACAGATTTTTGTCTTTATTGGGTTTTAGCCTTTTAGCATGTGCATCTTTTAATGCTAGTGCTAATACTAGCTCAGACTCTATTCGTGCTGAACTTGAAAAACTGCGCTTAGTAAACGTTAAATGTGCTGCGGTTTCTAACGATCCATTTGATGCAAAACACCTAAATTGCTATACAAATGTTTATAACCGCGCAAGTCAGCTTGGTAGCCTTGCTTCTAAATATATTAATAATGAAGAAGCTCCGCGTGTTCTAGCTGATCACAATCGAAACTTTACTCAGTTACTTGCTAACTGCGATCAGTTATACGCTGGCCAGACTGCAAAGTACAAAACACTAAGCATGCAATGTAAAGCGACCAATAAATTAGGTTGGGCAATGTTTATTCCGGCATTAATGAAGTAATAAAGGATCAGGTTATGAAAAAGTTTTTAAGTTTAGCTTTGTTATGTGCTGCTACCATTATTACGTCATCTGCCAACGCTGGTTATAAGACCAAAGCTGAAGCTATTCAAGCTTATAACAAGGTACAAGCTGAGTATCAAAAATGCGTGTTTAATTATAATGAAGCGCGTGATTCTGAGTACGGTTCACCAGAACTTAAGTGCAATACACCATACAACCAATCATTAACACGTTTCATCAAAGACGTTCGTGCGGAAAGTCAAAAGAATGCTGCAGCTTGGCAAGCAATCAATACACAACATATTAAATTTAGCCAAAACTGTGATAGTCAAACTATGGTGAGCTCATACAATCCATCGTTTTTTATTCGTCAATCTTTTATGTGTGAATCCTCTGCTTTTACATCTTTAGCACAAGTGGCAATCGACCTTTCTTATTAATTTCAAAACATAAAAAGGGCATCTATAAGATGCCCTTTTTTGTCGTTTGGTTTTAGACTTTTTCTATAATTGTTTCGGTATCTGGTGTTTCAACTTCAAACCCAAAGTGAAGATTACCGTATTCAATTGCTTCTTCTACCCAATGCAAGCCCATGTTTTGCTCATTTCCTACTTTGCTTGAATCATAAGCCTCAAGGGGCATCACCCTCTTAATATCATTTTCGATGAAAAAATATGTATAACAGTGAGGGTGCACATATATTCCATCAAAATAAAATGGAATTAAATATCTCCCCTTTAATTCCTTAAACTGCTCAATTGTATGTTTACTTGAAGCAATTCCACCGCCTGAATCTATGACAATGCTTCTAAAAGATCCTGAAGGAATATCAACGATAGCCAGGCCATCGAACGTTTCTACACCATTTAATATCTCTTTAGTTTTGAGATAAACACCTGGTTCAAAATGGCGTTGCTTGAAATTAAAATCTTCCGTGAAACTAAAGATTGACTTTGTTTCCTTTTCAATTAGATGAAACATTTCAAGAAGTGGTGTGATTATATCTGCGACCTGTGAGCCCTTTTTCTTAACAAGCTCCATGATATACGGTTCGTGATGAAACTCTCCGCGAATATAACTAGCATTGTGACATGCCTGAAACACTCTATTTTGCAGAACTTCAACTTGATTAGGCATTTGAAATCTCCGTATTTTTTGAATTTAAGTGTTCCAATAAATCATTAATGCCATCTGTAAATAATATGTTTTTGGCTCGTGTTACGGTCACATACAACAGCCGTTTTTCATCTGCAGAAATCATTAGCTTTTTATCGAGAATTTTATAGTTAAAGCCTTTTGCGATTAGGACATTATCCCACTCTAAACCTTTACTCTTGTGTGATGTGCTAATGACCAAAGTGTTTTTTGGGTCAGTTTCATCATCAGCCATACTATTTTCTAACGCCCACTCAATCACTTGCCATGAGTATTGGTTTGTTAGATCCAGAAAGGTTTTTAATTCTGTAGTTGCCCCCTCCACTTCTCCAAACACTTGTATATGGTCCACAAGCTCTTGGTAGGAAGAAAAGTTTTGAAGCTCTTTACACGTTGGCCGTTTATTTGCTCTCAGTTGAAAAATCCCACTGAAAATATCTTTACTGCGCTTTCCATCAACCTCAAGACGTATTTTCTTTTCGCCATTAAGGTAGCCATGAAACTTAAAAAAGTATTCAAAAGCCGTAGCATTTGTTCTACAAATAATCGCGTTCAATGAAGATGGTGCATAACTTGATGTACTGAAAGTGGTAACTTTTGACGTTTTACTTGGTAAACCTTTTAACTGTCTGGTTTCACCAAAAAGTTTATTGAGAAGTAGATTAGCTATATCTGCAACTGCATTACCAAACCGAAACGACTGTTCTAAGTACAATGCTTCAAGATCTAGGTTCTGTAAAATATCTTTCGCACCCCTAAAGCCATATATGCTTTGGTATGGATCTCCAACAAAAATAACTTTTGCTTTTTGACGTTTGAGTACGTCTAGTATTAATTGGTCACTATCTTGGCTTTCATCTACCATCACGTAATCAAAATCAAGTTGTGGTTTTTGCAGTACCCACCACTTGAGATAGTAATCGTGTGTAATACCATAATCACCGTTTGGATCAACTACATCATTCCAGATCATTTTCGCAATTGAAGTGATTTTATCTTCAAGAACGTCATTGCGCTTAATTGATGTTTGTTCTTTTAAAGCTATGTAAGCATGATCATTGGTAACAGTCTGATCCACTGTCATACAAAAATAACGTAATGTATTAAGGATAATCAGCGCTAATGTTAGATCGGTGAGTTGTCGGTTTTTCCCGTTGTACTGAAATCGAATGTTTTCAAGCTTAAACTTTTGAACAATATCTTTAGGAAGTAACGTAGGCTTGTTAATCTTATTTTTCAGCCAACCAGGTATATTTCTGTAAGCTAGAGAATGGAATGTAGAACATGTGACTGAATTCAGCCCATATTCAGCGAATTTTTGATTAGCTTCATCTGCCATCTTTTTATTAAATGATAGATATAGTCCAAGCTTACCTAGTTGTTGCAAAGCACTACTACAATGGATCAATGTCGTAGTCTTACCAGTACCAGCAAAAGCAATCAATTTAAAACTGGTTTTTAGTCGTGTTGCTTTATCAATTGCTCGTTGCTGTTCACTGGTAGGTTTTTGAGTAATTTTCTTCACAACCATTGCTTAATTTCGTGCTAAAAAAGAACTTGGTTTTTTGTTTTTCATTACAAGCACATCGCTTTCAACAATTTGCATCTGGCTTGCTAAAAAGTTAACTTGTTGCTTCAGTTCGTTTATATCGCTTTTTAGTTCAACTACTTGCACTTGCATCTCAAGGTTTGAATATTTGAGCTTGTTATTCTCAGTTTCTTTCTCTTTTAGTGCTGCCTGTAATCTTTTGATTTCCTGTTGGCTCTCTATGTTAGCCACATTAATATTGCTTTTGCTTTGAATATTTTGTGCTTGAGAAGATGTACTCTCAATTGCAACAGGTGTTGGCTTTGGTTGTACTGTGCCATTATATTTGGTTGTCTCTGAGATCTTATCCCATAGTGAATATGTGCGTAATGGCGCTGGTATATTTTGATTTGGTGTTGAAAAACTGGTGCGTAAAGCATTTGCACTGTCTTTAGATACAATGTCTCCAGAACTATTAATTTCAGTAAAGCCAGCATAAGCAAGTGAAACAACTGTTGAAACTGCTATTGCACCAATTACCTTAAAATAGTTTGATTTCTTCATTAGAATGCCCCTTTCAAGCGCTTATTTTTTGCCGTTTGATTTGATGATTTTCGAGTGATTGTGTTGTTTTCTAAATTGATAGAAACACCTACATCCATGACCTGATTTTTCTGTGGGTTGTATTGAATAAAGACCAGTTCTTTTGCATATTTCTTTGCGTGTGTTAAACGTTCAGCATGAATTTCATCAAGATTAAATCTGATTTGCATTCGCGATATATACAGCTTGAATAACTGATCATTTACTTCAGCTAAATTTAAAACTAAGCCTTTTTCATCTATAGAAGCAGACTCGAAAGTTAAATCATTTAAAAACCAATTTTCGGGTTGTATTAGTAAATAAAACTTTTCAACTTCGCTTGTGATTGCATATGAAAAACAAAACTCATTCACCTGATAGGTGCTTAAGCAAATGGTTTCATTGTTATAGCCACGTTTCATGTTTCGGTCATATGAGCTCAACCACCAAACTAAATAGTGTCGTGCTTCCAACTCTTTAACGGTTATTTGTGCTATTTCTGAGGCCTTTAGCTGTAATGCTTCAAGGTTTTCTATTCGTCTAGCTCTCATAGATAATTCACCTTATTTTTCTTGAAAGCATGAGTTATCAAAAGCCATTGAGTTAGGATCTAACCCCATGTTTTTAAGAGCCAAGGCTTTACCGTCAAGTTCAGGGTTATCAGATGTGCTTAGTTGTTGCGAACTTGTTTCTGAAGATGCATTTTTCGCATTAGTACCTGAACCTAAAAAGTAACCGCCTCCAGCAAAAACAACTACTGCAGCTACAATGCCCATAGCTGGCCAAGACGTTTTAAAACTAGAGAATCTATCTGCTAAAGATAAGCTGTATTTTTCTTCATTAGAACGTATAGGGCTGTCTGTAACATCAGCCTTATATTCATTTAGAGCTTGATGCCAAACTTCCTTTATGTAGCTCTGAAGTTCATATGTACTGAAACGAACCTTGCTTTTGTTTAAGTAATAGCATGGCTCACTAATAAGAATTTCTGTGTTTTCGTCAGACTTTAAGAAAACTTGTCCTCTAAACAAATTATTCTCGACCTGATCAAATCCTTTGATCGTTAATAGTAAATCCGTGGCCTTTGCATCTATATTGAAGATGCTCACCTGGCGATTTCTATCCGTATCTCCAGAAAGGTCAGAATCTAAAAACATAGACTCATTGTTTATCTTAGAGAAATAAGGTGAAAAGTTTCCGACAATCGATTGGAAAGCTTTCAATTGAGTTTTGTTCATCTCAATTCCCTCTTATTTGAAAATATAGTCAAGAGTGGCTGTTTCTGAAGTTCCTCTACGAGCTTCAACTTTTCCAGTCTTTTTATTTACAAAGATAGCAACTGGTACACCAGCAGTTAGTGGCTGTGGCTTTTGTCCAGCGCTACGAATTGCTTCTCGCTGTTCACGATCTTCTTTTGGCATTGCAACAATATCTTCGTGATAGAAGAAGATAGATTGAAGAGCGCCTAAGTGTTTATCCAACTCAGCAAGTTCCTGTGGTGTAGGAATCACTTTAATTGAGTTAATTTCTTCATCTGTTCCATTAAAGGTTTTATTAATAGTATCTTCAGATGGTTTACGAAGAATTCCAGCTGCTAATTGTTTTCCGTTTTCACTTTGGTTTAGAACTAAAGCTGGAATCCATTTAATAGTTGCACCGCTTTTAACGTATGAGCGAGAAAGGTTGAATGTTTCGTGACAATATTTACAGCGTGGATCGTAAATGATGTATACAGTGTTGTTATCATTCGCTTTCCCCTCTTTAAACCCTGAAAGCGTTTTTACAGCTTTAAAGACTGGATGATTGTATGCACTGGCCAAATTCCCAACGGAAGCTGTTGGTTGTTGTGCTGGTGTATTCATTTTTTTTGCAGTTAATTTAAGAGGCTCAGATATATTTTTTTTAGTAGCAGAATCCCAAGCTGTACCATGTAAGATGACTTTTTCATCGGATGTTGTAAAAAACACCGCATTTTTCCCATTAGGTGCCTCAAGAATCCAAGAAGTTAAACCTCCACTAAAGGGTTTAACTTCTTTTACTTTGCCCATTTTTTGCATCTTAGAAGTAAGGTCCTGAGATGGTGCAGCGTAAGTAGAGATTGTAATAATACTAATAGCGCAACTTGCTACTATTTTAGTGAAATTATTTAAAAGCATTTTAGAGTATTACCTTTTAAGCCATGTTTTAGCAGTATAGTTAAAATATGGTTTTAAAAAAATAGTTAAATAAAAAAGACCGGTGTTTTAATACCGGTCAATTATAACTTATAAGTTTAAGACTAAAACCCTTTTTGCTTATTTTTTTGTATTTCATCCTGTGGTATTTCTACGCTCACCATATCAAAAACATGATCGTCACTATACTTAAAATCATCTTTATCATTGTTTTTAGAGTTATAAGATCCGTTGTTTAATTCCTTGTCCGTAAACTCTACTACTCGAATAATACTGTTCACATCTTCAGCAGCTTTTTGTCTAGCTTCAGTCATGGCAAAACTCAATAATTCGTATTCAAAACCAACAAGGCCAATGTTAAAGTCTGGCTCTTCTAATGGCTTCCCTAATTTCACCTCAATTAGATAATGCGAGATTGGACCTAAACCCTCACTAAACAAAGACGGTCTACCAATATTCTGTATGAATGCGTATGCAGTTCGATTGTATAGTTTTAACCAGCGTATATCTGTTGGTGGCATTACACCTAGTTGTCTTGCTGTTAATACAACCTCACACAAAATAGTTCTTACATATGCATGGTTTTTAAAAATCTTAGTAGCAACGGGATGTTTAATGTATTTGTGAATTCTTTTTCTAAGGAAATCAAAATTAAACCCTACAAGCTTACGATCGCCCTCAACATACTGATTTTCAATTGCAAACAATGGGTTGTTAGGTATATTTTTTGTGCAAATATCCCAATAGTAATTAATTAATGTTGTTGAATCTTTTTTGATTTTACGGAACTCTTCATCATCCATAGATTCATCGGTCGCACATGCTACTGGTAAATACAAAGCTAGCAAAATTGTATCAACATCGGATAAATACGATAATTCATCGGGTGATGTTTCTTTTGAATTATCAAGGGTTATCCAAAGATCCCCTAGTTGTTCACGTAAGACATTTAAAAACTTCTCTTCATCTATGATAGGTACTGTTTCACTTTTATCATTATATTCTTTCGTTACTCCGTTGATTGTAATGTTCACAAGGCGCTCTTTAGTTCCTGTAATTAATTCATGCCTATTTGCAAACTCATAAGTTGAATCTAGCGCTTTAAAATGACCATTGTTCGTATCATATTTTGACAAGTCTAATGGACCAAAAACCTGTAAGTGTCTTTGGTTTGGAATTTGTTCCTCTATGAACTCTTCTAGGTTCATGCTTTTGATAAAGCCCCGTGCTGGATGCTCGCTGTTGAAGCGGTCATAAGCTTTCTTTATCCAAGGTGTTGCCAGCAAAAATATTAATAAATTCCATGCTTGACTGGCTTTTGAAATTTGAAAAATAGTGACTTCGCTAAACTTATTTTGACAAAATAATGGAAGCCAATTGTTTGTTGGTTTACATAGGTGTTCTGTTGAATACACCAACTCACTTAGTAAAGGCACGTAGTTAAGCCCGATAGCTTTGAATATGCTATGTATCCACCATAGAGGAATAATTAAAATGCCTTTTGTGTATACTAAAAACCCTACAATTTGAGGTTTATAAGCAAACCATACAGCCAAAAAAGCCACTAAAACCATAACAACAGTAAATATATAAATATGATTCTCATGTACAAGCTTATCTTTTGGATCTGCCATTTTATAGCCTATTAATATGTGTGTTGTTGGGTATTATATAGTTAATATTGGTTTTAATCTAATTCCCCTTAAACCTTTTAAGGATTTTAAGTCTGGTTTTAAGCTCTTGACTAAAGTGGCACTTAATACCTTTTAAAGCTTAAATCAGGTCAATCTCAACACTAAGCCAGTATTCTTGGTCAAATACTAAAAAGAATGAATAAGAAGCCCTCCCCTACTAGACATTTAAGTGGATTAACCGCCTATATAATAAATTTCTCTATAAATATTGTTGGTAGTCTTTTTATTGAATAGGGCACTCCCCTACTCAGCTAATATAGATCATTTTCAGTTGTGCATTTCACAACGTCTACCCATTTATTTAACTGTAAGTAGTAGTAAGCCCTCCCCTCTTCTTGGCAACTCCCTTTTTATCAGTCTGATAATGAATAAATCAAAGATTTAGAATCGAAAAACCGTTATCAGCCTGATAATGAAAAAACCACGCCAAGGGATCTAAAGCTGTTATCAGTCTGATAATGAAAAAAACCACGCCAAGGAATCTAAAGCTGTTATCAGTCTGATAATGAAAAAATCCACGACAAGGAATCTAAAGCTGTTATCAGTCTGATAATGAAAAAACCACGCCAAGGAATCTAAAGCTGTTATCAGTCTGATAATGAAAAAACCACGCCAAGGGATCTAAAGCTGTTATCAGTCTGATAATGAAAAAATCCACGCCAAGGAATCTAAAGCTGTTATCAGTCTGATAATGAAAAAAACCACGCCAAGGAATCTAAAGCTGTTATCAGTCTGATAATGAAAAAACCACGCCAAGGAATCTAAAGCTGTTATCAGTCTGATAATGAAAAAACCACGCCAAGGAATCTAAAGCTGTTATCAGTCTGATAATGAAAAAACCACGCCAAGGAATCTAAAGCTGTTATCAGTCTGATAATGAAAAAAACCACGCCAAGGAATCTAAAGCTGTTATCAGTCTGATAATGAAAAACACATAAGATATGGACACATGTTAGGCATATAGATTGAAAAAGTTGAAATATATTAAAAATAAAGTGAAAAAGTATTTTAAATATTTTTCAAATATTGTATTGTTTGACTTTACTTGAAAGGTGATTGAAAAATGGAAAAGAACTCAGGAAAAACTTATATTTGTACAAGCATCCACTTTAAAGGTGGTGTGGGCAAAACAACATCTACGGTGAATTGTGCTGCTAAGCTTGGAAAATTAGGTTATACGGTTTTAGTAATCGACTTAGATAGCCAACGTAATGCAACAAAACATATTTCAAATGTTCCAGATATTAACGATATAGATGGCACTCTAAAAGATATTTTTGAAAACTATAAAACAATTAACATTCACGATGTTATACAAGGTCCAGATAAAACCAACTTTGAAAATGTGTCTTTGATTGCTTGTGCTAATAACATTCGTGATGTTGAAATCAATATTCAGCGTTCTAGTCCAGTTCCTAATGAAATTATTAGAAGTGTATTAAGAAAGATAAAAGGGGATTTCGACTTTATTTTGTTAGATTGTCCACCGCGAATGGAAACTCTAACTTTTAATGCTTTGTTAGCATCAAACAGTTTATTAATTCCATTACAGGGTGAATACAGTATTCAGGGTTTGGAAGATATACTTAACTCTATGGATGACTTAGAGACAAGCAATCCAGATTTAAAAATTCTATCGCCAGTACTAAACTTTTATAACAAGCGTAATACAGTGGATCTTACCTTGGCTGAAGATATTCGCAATGAATATGCTCAACCAAAATTGCAAGAAAAACTGGTAAATAAGGAATTAATCTGTATTCCAAATGCTACGGTTTTTAGTCAAGCATCATATGTTAAGTGTTCCGTATTTGATCTGGATGCTGGAAAAGAAACACCAGCAAAACAAGCAATTAATCAACTTGTAGATCTAATGGTTTCTGAATACAAAAAATTATAAGGTGCTGATATGAACTTTAAAGATAAAGTAAAAAGCATGAAAAAAACATCTGTTGCTAATGCAACAGGGGGTGATGCTCAAGTTACTGATGTAAAAGAAAATACAGTGACTCCAACTATAGAAGAGGGGAGTCTTAACCCACTAGCTAAGCGAGAAACAAAAAATATTGTTAGCGGATCTCATTTAGAATCAATCGACATTGATTTAATTGATCCATCACCTTATCAACCACGTATCATGAATAAACGTGTATATGAGAAGTTGCCAATTTTGGCTGCTGATATAGAAACTAATGGACAAATTAACCCGATTACAGTTCGACAGAAGGGTAATCGTTACGAGTTAATTGCTGGTGAGAGACGTTTTAGAGCAATTAAAGAGATTTTAAAGCTCAAGAGAATTACTGCTTTAGTTAAAACATCTATGAATGATGATAAAGCTGCTATAACAGCTTTATTGGATAATACTGCTAGACAAAATCTTTCAGATTTTGAAAGCATATTAAAAATCAAGCAATTATGTGAAGAGTTTGGTTATCCTTTTGAAAGTTATGAATTTGTTACTGAAAAATTTGCGATTGATAAGTCGAAGTATTTCCGTCTCAAATATATTCTAGACTTACCTGAGTTCATTTTGGACTCTTTGAACGAAGATCCTGAGCTAATTTCTGGATATATTGCTCAAGAAGTGAATACCGCAATAAATAAAGCTTTAGAAACTAAAACCGAAAAAGCAATTTTCGACTTGTTAAGACCAGAATGGGATAAATACGTTGAAGAATTTAAATCCACGGGCAAGCGTCATAAAGGATTTATAGCTATTTTGAGTGAAGAAGAAAAAGCAAATAAGGCGACTAAGCCTGAAAAAACTGAAGAAGCTACTACTGAAGAACAACCGAGTAAGATTAAATTCGATTTTAAGACAGATAAGGGCGTTAAATTTGGTTCTATGAGTTCTGAATGTGGTACCAAAGGTAAGAGTGTACTTAAGTTGCGAGTAGCCTTGGATGCAGATATTACAGAAGAGAAAGCTAGAAAAATTGAAGAGTTTTTTAAGAGCTTGAATGATTGAAGTTTCAAAACTTTGAATGAAAAAAACCGGCATTGCCGGTTTTTTTTATAATAGATCTGGATTAAAAGTCTGGTTAAGCCAATCCGAACTACTTGGATTGGTTACTGGTTTTGATTCAGATACGTTTTGACTTGGTTTAGCATTGTTAATTTCGGACGTTTCGGTATTTTGAGATGTTTCAACGGTAGGGGAGTGGTCCTGAATGTTTTTATGTTCAGTATGTTTAGCTTCCTTTATCTTAACTGCTTTTTGAACAGGAACCTCCTTGCTCTTGATAGAATTAGTTACGGGCTTTTTAGGTGATTGTTCAATTTGCTCCTTACTACTTTCTGGTATTTGTATGGATATATGATCAAGATACTTTTTTTCAAGATATTCAATATCGTACACATAGTAAGCAGTATTAAACTTGGTGTATGTTTCAACACAAGTACTTAAGCCAAACCTTAATAGGAAAGAATTGACAGAATATAGGCTTGCCATATCCTCATTAACTTCATACAACTTATAAAGGTATGAAAGCTCAATTAGAACCGCTATACCAGCATGTAAAACAGCAGTTATGTAATTTCTACGAAGCTTTCCTTGAGGATGTTTTTTAATTGAATTAAATAGTTTTTGATTTGCATTTTTATCTATTTTCATTCGTACAGGCTGTGCAAACGTCTCGTCTATTTCATTTTGCACTGGCGCATTTAGAAAAATCTTCTGCTTGTCAGTACAAAAGATAAATCCTAAATACAGCAGACTTAAACTAAAAGCGTTTAAGTCTAGACCTGGTAGATTTCTATTAACACTACTAATCACATCAAGATCTTCTCTTGTTAAGTGAATTAATTGATAGGATAGTTGTATGTAGTTTGAATCTGTCATTTGATTTCTGCGTACATTTTATACATGTATTTAGCTAACTTATATAAACCTTTAGCATTTGCGTACTCTGGTGATTCAGCGATTCTTACGTTCGGTAAGTCGTACTTTTCTTTAATCTCTTTTTCAAGAAAAGCTGCACCGCCTCCACAAAATAATACTAATGCTAAATCATCGCCTCCACCGATCTGTTTAGAGATAAAGTTATTTAATTCGATCATGAATTCGTTTTTAGCTTGCTGAATTAAACCTGTAATATCTTTGGCTTGAGATCCTATACCATAAGTTCCAGATTTTAGTGCGAAATCTAGCCAGTTAGCGTTAACTGTTTTATAGCCAGATTCAAGAATTAAGCTAGTGATTCGTTCATAGATGGTAAGAATACCAAGGTTACGTGATGTAGAACGATGGCCATCAAGCATGTTTCCTCCATCTAATGTGACTACAATATCAGTGGTTTTACCGCCAATATCGATTACAGCACATTCAGAACTTATTAAAAGATCACTATCTTCTGAACCGTTTCCGTGTACATCAATAATCTCATTAAAATAAGCTGTTTGAGCTTCACATTTAACAATATGTCTTTTAATGATATTAAGCGGTTTACCAGCTTTATGATCTTTTAAGTTGAAGCAAACATCACCATTGAGTAGAAAATTAGTTTTCATATCAATAAGTGGCATGTTTTTGGTTTTTTCAGGTGTGTAATAGCGACTAACAGGAAGTGAAGTAGCGATTGCAAACGCTCTACCATCATATGTTCCGATATGGTCAATATAGGCCTTAATTGCCTGGTGTATTAGTGCCTTGTTATATTCAGATGTCGGGTATTCGTCTGTTCTGGTATCCAGAGGAACACTACTATTGATCTTCTTACCAACTGTATAAAAGTTTTCATTAACTTTAACCACATAATAGTCAGTAGAATCCTCTTCGCCAGTGAGGACTTTTCCTGAATAAGCAATACTAGGAATAGTCAGTTTGATTTCATTTCCATCTTGATCTAGACCAGCATAAAGCTTTGTACCGCCATGTCCATCATCAATACCTAGAACAATATAACGTTCTTCAATCGCTGGTTTTTCATTTTGAGTATTTTTCATAAGTTTACCTTTCAATTTTTCAAGATTTACAACGAGTAACGTCTTCTACCGCGTCTAGTGTATTTATTGCCCCCAAAAACTAAGCGTCTAAGAGCAGAGGGGATATAGCTGTATTTGTATTTAAATACTTTTTCAATAACCAATGTTGCTACTATCAAGCCGATGAAAAGCATAAGTTTGAACAAGGAAAACTTAATAACAACAGCTAGAAAAGGTATAAACAAATATCCGTTTAAACCGCCCCATAGGATTAGATTTAATCTAAATTGCGACCAGTGTGCATATTGATCATCCATATTCGCCTCTTAATAAATCACTTTGTAATAGTAGTCTTCATGCAAACGACCAGCTTTGAGTAGATCGTCAGCTTGTTTCCTGAAACTCTTACTGATGTTTGGATCTGAACCATCAGAATTAATCATTAACTCTCGAATAAACTTCTGTTGAGCATGAATATCATCAATTAAAAGCAATTCTTCTTTCAGTTGAGGTGATAAAATTAAGTGTTCCCTTACAGCAAATACCTTGCCGTTCACATCTTTAACAAGACGTTGAGCAATCAATGTATAAACTGAACCAATAATGTCAGCTGCAGCCTGAAGATGTTCTTCATGCTTAAAGCGCTTCAACATACGTGGAATAATTTTGTCTACGGTGGTTGCGTGAACCGTTGCAAAAACAGGGTGGCCAGTTAAAGAAAGTTCTAGAGCTGCAGAAATTGTTTCTTTATCTCGCAATTCACCGATTTCAACTGCAGCAGGACGTCTACGCATCGCCTCTCTATTTGCATCCGCAAAAGTCTCGAAGTTATTGGGGATTTCGCTTTGACTAACAATACTGTGTGTGCTTTCAATTGCGTCATACTCGTATTCGATAGGCTCGTTGTGAGTCAAAATATTTCCACGAATATGAGTATTATTTTCCAACACATAGCGAATATTTGAAGCTAGTGTTGTACTTTTACCAGAACCAGTGATACCGCCAATGATGTAGCAACCATTGTGAGGTAGCGATCTTTTAATGAAATCTTCATCTAAACCCACTTTTGAAAAGTGAGGGGGAATGCCAGAAATTGTACGTAACGTTATCTGAAAAGAATCTCCAGATCCACGATACGAAGTTCGAGATACGTTCACACGAAAGTTATAACGAGTTTCCTTACCTGAAGCGTCTTTCTGCAGAATACGATATGCCTTATTAATAAACTTATTATTAATAAGGACTAAGTAGGCATTTTCATCAGCAATCGTTCTTAGGATGTGTAGAGCTTCATCACGATTGATAATACGGTGTGTTAACGAATATAACTCCAAGTCTTTCATCATTGTGATGGGGCGATCTGGACTAATGAAAATATCTGAAGCACCATGAGCTAATGCTTCATATAGAAGACTTTCAAATTCATCGCGACTTTTAAACCCTTGTTTCGGATCTTTGTATGTCGTTATGGCTGTTAATGTAGCCAAACCAAAACCACGGCTAGAATCGTAGTCTTTGCGAATGTCTTTGGTAGCTGTCAGAATCTTATTTTCAGATCCTTTAATCTTGTTAACATCAAATAATGCAGATTTTGCTTTTAATGTCGAAACCTTCATTTGCATTTAAAACTTCCAATTGAGTTAGCGAACTTAAGGTTCGCTAACAAGGTTAATTTTTGGAATTTGATAGCTAGGTGCAATTTGTTCAGGTTGGAGAATTGGTTTCCAAGTTTCAATATTTGAATTGAACTGCGGTAATTGTTGGATTTGAAGCAATTTCATATCAAGAGCAATAGTGTCTTGTGTAGAAGAAACAGCCAGTGATTGACTGCTAATTGCTGGCATTGATAACTTGCCCTCTAAAACAAACTTATGGAAAGTAACCATCCCCAAATAATCTCGTTTAAGACGATCTACTGCATCTTCAACAATATTTCGGCCCTCAACTAAACCCATTTCATAAGACTTAGCAGCAGTCTCTTTCCATATTTTTCGTTCTTGTTCGTTAGCTGGTAACATTTCTTTCGGAATGAAAGTCACGTAATCAACATTGCTATCAAGTGTAGGGAAAACAAGGTACTGACGCCAATCAGGTGCACGAGTACTGAAACGAGCTTGTTTCAAGATTTTATAAGTCTGCTTAGTCGTCTTGTACGACATGGCATTAGGTGTCTCAGTTACATCTTTTGATTCAATAATAACCGGGGGAACAACAACATCTTTGATCATGTAAGGTTTAAAGTTAAAGATTGTATCAAGGTTACGCTCTTGGCTTTTGATGACCTCACGAGCGTTGCTTAAATAAGTATTGATCCCTAACTTAATACCTTTTTGCTTAACTAATTCAAGCATGGCTTCATAACGAGCTTGCTGTTCAACATTACTAACATGAACTTCTAAAGAAGACTGGTTAGATGGGTTTAGTAGCTCTTGTAATGAAGCATTATTAGAGTAGTCCATAAAAACTCCAGATATGTATAAAAGGATTTAAAGGGTATTAGTTATAAGTCAATAAAATACTTTTATTTTGATGATCTAGAGTTATCGAAGCAGTATTTAAATATGCAGAAACATCGCGTAAAGCTTCTACACCAGTAAGACGCTTTTTATTAAAATTAACAATTGGAAGCTCATGAGTAGGACCAGCTTCTACAAAACGGTATCCGTATTGGCTAGAAATACTTTTAATTAAAGGTATTGGATCGCCTATGTAGTCGATATTTAAAAGGTCATGGTTGATGCTACCTTGTTTCTTCTGAACAGTTTGCATTTGAATTGCAGAAGAGTTCTTTAAGTTCTGTTGTGCAATTAAAGCCTCTTGAGATGCTTCAGATATAATAGATAAAGGGCTTGCTACGTTTAATTGAGTTACATCACGACTAGCACACCCAGACATCATTAAACCAATTGCAAGAACGCTTAAAAGCTTTTTATTGTGCTTCATTTTTACTCCAGATTAAGTGGGTATAAAGACAAAATGATTTTAGTCTAAAAACTATTAAAATGCACTTTTTTAATTATAAAAAATCCCTTAAAAGGTATAAAGCCGACTTTTAGGCACTCGCTTAAACCTAATTTATAAGCTTTAACGTATATCTAAGGGCGTTCTTCAGGCAGTCGTACCTGGCCTAAACAAGACAAATCTGTAAAAAATACTCTTTTTAAGTGCATTGTCTGTCCAAAACAATGCTTTTTTTTAGTAGTACTTATCTGAAATGGAAATACAACGTACTTTTTTCAATCAATTATAGAGAGTAAATGAGCTCTTATAGTTTGCTAGACATCTTTTATATTCCTTTATAGTCTTATTCTTTCTTTTTATTATCTTTTCTATTCTTTTTTGTTCTTTTTTTAGAATATAATTTATACAGAAAATAACAAAGTACATTTATTCTTTTTTTAATTAAAATATTGTTAATACTGTAATTTATATTTTACAGTATAGAAGTATATTAATAAAGATGTTTATATGCTTTTTTTAATTAATATTAAAAATATTATTGGTGATAATACAATTTATTTATAAGCCAGCTTCTTTAATATTAAATAAATTGATAAAAACTGTTTGAAAAAAAATGCATCTTGGTATATACCATTCCTAATTTAAAAGTTTAAAGACATTAAAACTGCTACTTATAAAAACCTACCTTATGGTTTAGTGCTGTGCATCTTAAATATAAAGATTTGACACCTTAAACACCAATTAAACTGCAATAATGATAGGCTTAGATCGTATTTTTCCCTAAAAATTTAAGGCATCACAACTGGCAAAAGACTATTGAAACTATGCATATCAAGCACTTCACTGTAAAAAAGGTCCACTGTGTTTTGATGATTTCTCAACTTCATTTTTTTGATTTTTCCACTGTACTAACAAGAGAGGAGTCAAAAAAGACATTTGCATTTATTGGGCTTAAAAGTGAAAAATATTTTGCTTAAAGTGAAAAACGTTTTAACGAGTACTTTTAGAAAGGTGTTTAACGTTGTAGTATGTGCTCATGTTTTGCATGTGGATTAAGGGTGGTAGTGGTGAGCAGTTTTGAGAATCCTAATAGCTATCCAAAGACATTAAAAGAATACACAAGTCGTATAGAAGATTTTCCGTATTCTACTAAGACTAAATATGATATTGAGCTTAAGCAAAAGATTGATAAACATTTAGATAGTTCAGAGCTAGATTTAAAAATGTTATATGAAAACATATATTCTGAATTTAAAACTAAATCTGAAAATGGTTATTACGCGGAATCTACATTTAGAACATATCGTGCATATTTAGTGTATGGAATCGGTCTAAAGCTTAATGAGTTAAATAATGGCTCTATTAATGATGAAGATATAGATGCTGGTTTTGATGAATATTTTTTAGAAGAATTATATTTAAGAATCATTAACACAAAATATACAGCTAATAAGGACAAACCTAAGCGTACTTCTGAGCTGAAAACAAAGTACTTTGAACGCACGTTTTACAACTACTTGGTAAGAGAATTCGAGCATAAAAACGAGAGTAACACCAGGGTTAGTGAGTTTGATCGGATGATGGTTGCTTTTGTTGATGCCAATCTTGTTGTTGGATTGCGTCCTGTTGAGTGGTTTTCCGTTTCATTCTGTTGTGCAGTAAAAGGACCAAAACTGATCATGATTGTGGAAAATGGCAAGGCTACACATGGTCGGGCTAATGGACTTAAAAGGTATTTAATACTTGATGACCTTAAACATGAAGATCAAGAAAAGATATACCTTTATTGGAACTTGCTAAATAGGTATGTGAGAAAGGTATCTAGTTTAAATAAAAGTAGTGGCTATACCTTTGGATGGGATGAAAAACAGACTTTTATTAAAATACTGCAAGAGCGTTTACGTTTAAGTTATATCAATTACTTTAAGCTTAGAGGCAAGGTTTTAACTAATGAAGATCAACGACCTACTTTATACAGTACAAGGCATCAATGTATTGCAAATGCTAAGGTAAAGGGTATTGATAAGTTTGTGATAGCCGGTGCTTTTGGACATGCTGGTAAAGATACTGCTTCTAACTTTTATGGGCGAAAGTGGAGAGGCCATAGTGGTTTTAGTATAAAGCCTACTTTAGATTCTATTGAAAACGTTAATGGTAGCCATGAATTTGTTAAAACACTTTTAGCTAATAACCTAGATACCTTTTATTATTTTGATCTTAATATAGCAAATGAGTTTAATACCGACTATTATAAGGACGAATTAAAGTCGGGTTTAGTGATTGACTAAATGGATAACTCTAAAACTAATTTGACTACTTCAACATGGGGTTCTCCTTACGCTGAAGTATCAATAATAGGTAAAAGAAAATACGCAAGGCTTTTAAGAGTGTTGGTTAGTACGTTTGCCTCATTGTGCATTTTAACCGTTTTAACAACGCTTAGTTTTGTAGCTTTTAAACTCACCACAACAGATTTTGAATCTTTGGTTTTTGATGACGGCACACCAGTTAAGTGTGTGCTTAGCTCTAAATCAGATCGTCCAATTCCATCTGTTATATATCAGCCAGCGAAATAGGAGTGCTGTTGTGTCTAAAGACAAATCTAATGAAAACGCTGAAATAGGTTCTTGTGATCCTAGTCTTTGGCTCAGAAAACAGGTGGATGAAAAAGATAAGGAGATTGCAAAGTTAAGACGATGGCTTGTTTTCGTGTTTTTCGCTTTTATCGTGAGTGCTGTTCTTGCGATGATTATTTTTGCTGCCTTTAATGCATACCCAAAAGTCAAAGCTGTTCAAACAGTAGATAACTCGGTTATCTGTCCAATCGAAGCATCAAAAAACCCTCGCGTTACTGACGTTGTTATTTCTGAATTCGGTAAGAGTGCAATTCTTTCTGTCTACAACTTTGATTTCTTGAACTGGCGTGACGTTATTAACAATGCTGGTTCAATGTATTTCACTGAGGGCGGTAAAGATTCATTGATGAAGCAAATCGCTCAATCACAAACAGTTGGCACAATCGTACAAAACAACCTAACGATGCGAACTACTGCTACTGATGTTCCACAAATCGAAAACCGTGATTTACATGCTGCAGAACCTAGTTGGACTGTTCGTGTTCCTATCACTACTCAATTCTTCTTAGGTGACAAACAACCTAAAGAGACTCACCGCTTCATTGCGACAGTTACTATTGTTGAGCATCCACGTTCTTATCTGAACTACAACGGTATTGCTGTTAAGACAATTACGTTAACTCCAGCGCGTTAATTGGATGATACTTATGAAATTGAAAAAATTATCTTTGGCTCTTTTTGCTTCTACTGCATTAACTACAATAGTTAATGCTGCTGATATGCCTCCGAATACTTTTGCGGATGCTCAATCTCCTTTGGTTGCACCTGAGGTAGTTGATACAGCATCGGAAATTGACAGACAGGTTCACAATCTTGTTGGTTTGCAGTTCACACCTGAGCAAACAAAAATAGTTAAAGGACTTTTGTTGCAACAAAAACGAAGCCTTTCTAGTCCTTATGTAAATACGCCACAAGCGAAAACCCGTAGTTTGGGTATTTCATTAAACCCTGGTGAGGAACCGCCAGTAATTCGTTTAAGCGCTGGCATGCTATCTACTATTGTCTTTACCGATTCTTCAGGAAATCCATGGAACATTGAAAAGATTTCTTTGGACCGTGGACGTTTCTCAGATGGCTTAGGTGAGCAAAACGAAAAAGAGCCAGACGAAATCCCTGAAACTAACATCCTTTCAATCGAACCATTAGATCCAGCTGCTTTCGGAAACGTAACGGTCACATTAAAGGGATTGGGTGCTCCAGTAATTTTGATGTTAGCTACTGGCCAACGTGATTTAGATGTTCGTGTAGACGCACGTATACCTGGTCGAAGCCCAACAGCCAAAGCTATGTATTCAACAGGCAATCAAACATCGATTATTCCAGATGGTGTGAGTTTGCAATTTATGGATGGCTTAGCGCCTGAGGGTGCTGTTGAAATGCGAACTGATAGTCCTAATGTCCGTGCTTGGAAGTTTGGTGGCTATATATATGTGCGTAGTAACTTTGGTGTTATTCAACCAGCCTTTTTGAGTTCTTTCCGCGCTAACAACGGTATGAAGATCTTCCGTTATGAAGATTCTGAAGATCTGAAGTACATCACATTTTCAACGACTGGCGGTACACCTAAAACTGTTTACCTCGAAGACGCATTTTAAGTCATTAAGTGAGAATTAAAAATGGATTCAACGAACCAACAAAATAACCCGAATGACATTGAAGAGAATTCTAGTCGTAGCACTGAAGTAGGTACTACCGATGAAACTATTATTTCTGCAAACCAAGTTCATTCAGAAGAAGACCAACCTAAAAAACTGAAAAATACAAGTATTAAAACTGCTAACAAAAAACGTGTTTTTGCAGATACGCGCTTTCGCGTTGTTGCAATTATTGGTTTGGTAGTAGTTGGTGGATTAGGCTTTTTTATGTTTAACCCAATGGGGAAAAGTGACCAACTAGCTTTAGATAATCAGGTTGCTATTGCTACACCAGAAATCCAAGGACAGGGTACAAATGTTATCCCTCCTGAATACGTAGAATATGAACGTCAAAAACAAGCTGAAGAAGCTGCTCGAGCTGGCAAAAATGGTGAAAGCTATTTGCCCGAATTTAAAACAGTTGCAACACAAGATCCAAACGGCGATCTGAACGATCAGAATTTTATTACAGGTCCAAATGGGCAACCTGTAAACGGTTCTGCAACAGGTGGTACACCAAATATTACGCTTGAACTTGACCAGATGGCCAGAGCTAATATGGCAAATCAAGGTGGTGCATTACCTCAACCAACTAGCGGTGGTCTACCACAACAACCACAAACACAAAACGGTGCTAATCAAAACGCACCGATTTATCAAACTAACTACGCGCAACAATATGAACATGCTTCATCTGCTGCTAATGATGTTGCTAATGTATATAGCCAACAAGCAGCTGCTTATGCAGAACGTAATGCTGCAACGCGTGAATTAAGTCAAACTGCTTTTGTTGATCAACTTGCTGCGTTTTCTAATACAAAGAACAAGGTCAACGGATATTCAACATATAAATATTCACACAACACTAAAGCATCGGAAGGGCAACAAAACCTTGGAAGCTTGAACGTTGCGAATACGACTAGCGAATCTACTAAAGGACTAGCAATCATTAAAGCTGGTACAACAATGAAAGCGCGTTTAGATACAGGTGTGAATACTGATAAAGGTAAAAACCTATTTGCTACTGTTATTGGCGGTAAATTTAACGGCGCAAAACTTATTGGTACTGTTGGTCTGAATACTGCGGATATTGAATTTAACTTTACCCGTATGTTGTTTAAGGGCGAAGAGTATGCAATCCAAGTACGAGCTTTAACTCTTGGAACAAAACAATCGGGCATGGCTGATAAAGTCCAAAAACACACTTTGCAAAAGCTTGGCGGTATGGTTACTGCTGGAATCTTTGAGGGTTACGGACAAGCCTATCAAAACATTGGTACAACCCAAATCACAAATACTGGCAATGTTGTAAGCACGAAGGAAGAGCCAAACGATAAAGAAATTGCCGGGAACATCATTGGTAACGTTGGTACGGAAATGGCGAACATGGCACGTACATCAACAGTTCGACCAACTACGTATATCGTTAACAGCGGAAAAGTATTTGAAGTCTTTTTTGATGCTGACGTAACAACACCGAAAAGTAAGGGGTAAGCGAAATGTCTGATAATCAAATGACTGCTGAACAGGCAAAGAAAAATCTAAAAGATGCTGAAGGCAAACCCCAAAAAGGCGAAGGTCGTGCGAAGGGTGGTATTCCTCCAAAACTTCTTATTGTTATTGGTGTTATTGCCTTAATTATGATTGGTACTTTCTTTTGGATACAAATGAGTAAACCAAAAGACGTCAGCACGGCAGTTGCTCCAGAACAAACACCAGAATCCATTGATACTGTTGGTCAAGGCATTCAACAAACACAAGCAACATACAATCAAAATCAACAACCTTTAAAGGACAATAGTATTGCTGATGATACGGCGTTCATTGTTGATGAAAATATTGTGTTTAAAGATCCTACCACTGGTCAATACATGATTATGTACAAATCCATGTCGTATCCGATTGATTCTGATCTAGGAATAGAGGCAATTAACTTCTATCAAAGTCAGGGTACGAATGCACTTATTTTATTACAACGTTTGAAAGAAAAAGAGCAAGCGCATGGGCAAGTACAAAACGGCGAACAAACTGCAGTTGCTCAATCAGAAACCATAATCAAAAATGAACAACTGAAAGCTGAAAATGACGATCTTAAAAACCTTGTTGAATTGCAAGAACAGGCAATTAAGGAATTAAAGACTAGTTTAATCAAAATAGCTAAAGACCAGACTAAGCAAAAGGCTTTAAGTACATCGGGATCTAAAACCTTATCAATTCCAAAAGGTGCAAAACGCTTGGATGCTTTTGCGGTTGTAGGCGATCGCGCTTGGATGACAGATTCTCAAAACCATACATATACAGTCTATGTAGGTCAGAAGATGCCAGACAATCGCACGGTCTATGCTGTTGACGAAAACGAACAAGCCATTTGGGTGAAATAAGGAAAATAGCGTGGATGCATTAGATATAGTTAAAGCGATATTAAACATATACGGTCCACTACTAAGCTTTATACGCATTTGCTTTGTTGTAACGGGGTTGGTGATTACTGGCACGGCGCTTTTTGACTTAGTGCAAGCATCATCACCTCAACAAAAGTTCTTTGGTCATGGAATGAAAGAGCCTACCACTGGTGGGGCATTGTTGAAGATTCTTATCGGTGGTGCTTTTGCATCACTTGGATATGACGGATATATCATTGGTGCACTAGGTTCTTCATTGTTTGGTGGTAATGGCATAGAACTTGTAACGGTACAAAGTTACTTGCCTGATGCTGGTGCTAATGATTTAGGTGCATATATCGTTACGGCGGTTGTAGGTTTTACGCAACTGGTAGGGATTATAGCCGTAGCTCGTGGCTTATATGGTTTTGTAGAGAAAATTGATGCTCAAGGCAATGCGACATACCGCAAAGCATGGGTTTTAATTATAACAGGTGTATTATGCGTATACGTTCAGGACGTACACGATGTCTTTGTTAATACCTTTGGAACACAAATAGGAGGAACCTTTTTTACAATATTTTAAACAATCTTCTTAAAATAGGGTGAGAGTTTCTTAAAAACCTTGTATAAGATATTGAAGATATTTAACGAGAAGTTTAAAATTAAGCAACTTAAAGCAATAGGGTTTTAAGAATGTTTAATTACAGTGCGGAGATTAGCTCCCGTATATTAAATAAAAGGAAAATGACAATGGTATCATTAGTAAAACACTCAGTTCGCACTGTAAAAGCGACTGCATTCCGCGCAAAAGTAATGTTTTTAGCTTTTGTTTCTGCATTAATGGGTCAAGTTGCATATGCAAACACTGGCACATGGAACCCAGGTGGTACAGCTTACGGAAAACACGCTGCTGGTTCTGATGCGAATGAAATCTTAGGCCGTGGTGAAACATTAGGTCAAAACGTTTATAAATTCTTAATCGTAGTGTTCATGGTGCTTGGTTTAGGCTTAGTTGGTACTGGTTTGTATATGATGTATACATCAGAAGAAGATCAACAAAAGAAAAAGAAAACTGCTTGGATCTGTATTGGTGTGGGTGGTGCGTTATCAATCGTAGGCTTCATCATGTTCTCTGCTGCGAACACTATTACTGGTAAAGCGTAATACAATAATAAATAAGTTTAAAAGCGTGGCTTAGGCTGCGCTTTTTTTATTTTAAAAATAGTATATACATGTTTTAATTAGACCTTACTTAATAGTATTAAGGGGTTTAATTGAAACATATAAACCGTAAGTTTGGTATTTTAAGACCTATTAACGGCGTAAACGACAAGCAAGAGATACGTCAAGATAAAACTATCCATGATGGTTTTAAAACCAATGAGACAATAAAGCAAATAATGTCTTCACAACCAGCTAAATGCTATTTTTGTGATTTCTATGACGAATACTTTTTAGAGCCACATCACTTAGACGGCGATCATAGCAACCATACGGCTGAGAACATTGTAGCGGTCTGTACGCTATGCCATGCACAAAACCACATCTTTGCACTATCACTGGAAAAGAAAGCTGAAATATGCGTATTGAGTACGAACATACCTCAAGAGATCTTTAATCAATATCAACGTGCATTACTGGTGTTATCGCATAAGTCTGACAACCAAGATCCTGAGCTTGCTAAGTTCGCACGGCGACATCGCCAAAGCTTGCTTGTAGAGCCGTTAAAGCGCCATCAACGCCCTAATCCTACAAAGATGTCTGAAGCAGAATACGCACGTAATATGTTTGAGGATATACAGGCGTTTAATGCGATTAAGACACGAACCCAAACAATTGATACCCAACTGTACTTCACGGACATTAAGTTCAACACAATGGCTGAATATGAAGAAGCCAAGCAAGAAGATATGTTGGTAGCGAACGTTGATTACGTAGACCAGCTCCGCAAGTACAAAGAGTGGTATTTGAATGCCATCAAAGAGAACAAAAACTTTTCTTTGTATCAACTCGCAAAAGCTTTGGAAAAGGTATCAGACGAAGCATACGAGAGCTTTAATCTGCCAAACCACTACATAGTATTTTCCCCGAATATCTTTACTGACGAGCAGTATGAGTACTACCAAACACTAGATGTATTTAAGGGTTTGGGTGATAAGTGAGTTCACATAAATGACAGAATGCTTAACAGATACCGAATACATAGATATGAGCTTAGAAGACGTTATATCGGGCATAGTGTTACAGCCATTTAAGCCTGACATAGTGAATGATATAGCGGTATTGGATAGCGTATTTGAGACGGACATTTTGAATGATGATGAATACTCATTTATTGGTCCATACATCTACAAATATTGGGAACTTGGGATAGATGCACTACCAAAGGAAACGCACGATCAGCTATCGATATTTCGCTTATGCGTTATAGGTACTGAGGCTTTCAACTTCCTGAACGATTTGTATATACCAACGACACGCGACACTGGCCATACATCTAACACGCTAATGCTACTCCATGTTGTACATATAGCGATAGGGAATCAGACAACAACTGGTGAAGACACAACGGGGCATTTTCAAGATCCACTAATTAAAGCGCTACTGTTGATGAATATCCCCGTTAACAGCGATTGTTTGCTGTTGGATGACACTTTGGTACACCTAAACAAAATAACGGCGCTGAGTGGCTTAGACGTTGAAATACAGGTTAAGCAAAGTGTGAGTGTGAGGCATAAGAAATTACTGAGCACCAACTTTGGATTTGACAATCCATTATCAATTATAAGCGTTTTGGAACAAAAGAAACTGTCTGAAGAACTGACACGCTACTTTCCGATGATACACCTACCAACGTCCGTAGAAGATGCGACAAACCAGATAGATACGGGCAACTTAAAAATGTGTTCGCTGCAATCTTTTTGTATATACCAAAACTTAAAGCTATCGGTGTCTAAAGTTTTCCACGAACAGGGCTTATACCAGAACAAAGAGATCTACATAGAGCTTGATAAGGTTCACTTCCAACTTAAAAATACAGGTTCCTTAAACTTCAAGGTGGGTACTTTAGGGGAAAACCAAGAGGTTTTAGAAATGGCGTTTTGGCAACTGCTTAATAAGGGTTTAGTGTTTGATCTAAATAGTTTTAAGAAGTATGTCGAATTAAAAGAGGACGAAACCGTTAAAACTGATGTATTTACTAATTCAAAAAATGATAATATCCCTTTTAACAGTACCTTCTATGAGCTTTTATTAAGGTTGGTTTTAGATACAAGCTTAAAACCCTCTGTTAAAAGTCTTGAGGTCGCAATTCAAAATAAGGATTTCGACAGTGCGATTAACGTTTTAAGAGAATTACCATTTTTTAGTGCTTAATGCTTAAAGGCATGTCTAATCAAAGATAGACGTAGAAAGGTGAATTAATAAAGGTGTTTAAATGAGTAAGAAGAAAGCTGAGAAGTCTGGTTATAAAAAGACTGGTTACTCCAAGATTGAAATTATATTGATGTTATTCCTACAAAGCATGAAAGCTGACGTGGAGGATTATTGCGATTTAGAAACAGTATCGGACGAACATACGTTTGTCACAAAAACTGGTGCAATGATTACGATCATCGAATATAAGGGGATTAAGAGTTTAATTAGTGGTGATGCATTCAGCCGTCAAATTGGTTTGATGACGAGCAACATGCGTAACTACTTCAAAGACCGTGGACATACGATTCATCTAGCGTTCAAAGTAGACCATGAGACGCCATACGCGATTCATGACTTGAACGCCATGCAAAAGGCGACCACGGCGCGTTGTGCGATGAATCTAGACATCATCATTGATGAAATGACAGAAACCATTTCAGGCGGTGTATTTAACGAAAGCTGTTATATCGCTTTAATCTCTGAGCCAACCTTACTATCGCCAATCGATAAAGCTCAAGACTCAAAAAACCGTAAAAAGCTACTGTCGCAAATTACAATGCCAAGTACGGTCAATGCTCAAGACATGCTTAAATCATCGGACAGCTTATACGTACACCATGAGTCTTTTGTCTCACAATTCTTAAACTCACTCTCAACTGAAGAATTTCCAGCAATCTATGAAGTATTGAATGTTGTTGAAGCTGGTCTAACGATTAAAAAACAAATTGCCTCACATTCAACTTCAGATGACTTCACCTTGTCTGTGCCGATGTTGAATACACGCTTACCGATGCGTTGGAAAGAAATACCATCAGAAGATGATGCGTCACACGTTTTGTATCAACCGATCTCAGAACAACTCATGACGAATGCGATCTTACCTGGTACAAGTCAAGGTTCATTCTATCCAGTGGGAAGTGTTATCACTGACGGCGTTGTATATGCTCCATTGATGGTAGATATATATCCAGCGAAGACGAATACGTTTGAAACGCTATTCCGCTTACTACACCAGGCCAAAACGCACGACACTAACGGTAACATCCGTTCTATCCCATATGCGGTGAGTTACTGTATTACTGGTGATGGTATGGCTGGAACCATGATGAAACGCACGTTATCAAGCGTTATTCACTTTATGACGGCACAAAACAAAGCCATTCGTAATGCTGGTAACATTTTGATGGCCACTAAAAATGACCTAGATCAAGTAGACACTGTTGCTGGTCTGCAAATGACCATGATGACATGGGCACCAAATACCGAAGATGGTGTAAACATTCTTGTAGGACGGCGCCAAAAGCTTTGGAAGAGTTTTGAAGCGTGGGGCGGTGCAAAAGTCATGGAACAGGCTGGCGATCCTATTTTGACTTGGGCATCACATATACCGGGCTTGATGGTACGTAATCACGCACCTATTTCACCGGCACCGCTGTTTGATGTGTTCTACATGTTACCGCTGACACGTATTAACTCACCATTCCATAAAGGGCATCAGCTCAACAAAACCTTAGACGGTAAACTGATTATTCTTGATTCGTTCTCAAATGAAGTGACTGTATGGACGACTATTAACATTGGTAAACCGGGTACGGGTAAATCGGTCACAATGAACAAAGGCATGCTTGAGGACATCATGATGCCTGGTAACGAGCGTATCCCGTTGACCTATATTGTCGATGTGGGTGAGTCAAGCCGTGGGTTAGTAGAAACAGTGCAAGATTCATTGCCTGAAGAGCTACGTCACTATGCCATCTATAAGCGTATTAAAAACTCAAAAGAAGAAGCGATTAATCCGCTTGAATTCAGTATGGGCTTACGCTACCCGTTGAACTACGAAATGCGTCAAATGACAGCGTTTTTAAGTTCATTGGTAACACCGCCTGAATTGAAAGGGCAACCAGCCAAAAACACTTCTGACGTTATTGGTGCGGTCCTACGCCGTACATTCTATTTTGCTGATGATACGAATGCTGATCATAAAGCACGTAAGTACATGCGCTTTGCAGATCCAGAACTAGATCGCATCATGGAAAAACACGGACTGATTGAGCCACATTCTGAACAAGGTAAGGATATTTCTTATTACGCTCTACGTGACCTTTTCCATTCTTTGAATGAGATCCGTGGACGCACGTTGGCACACCGTTACGCAATGCCGACTATTGGCGATATGATTGAAACACTTTCTGATTCATCAATTTTAGATGTTTGGAGTGATGTTCATATTGATAATGAACGAGCACTGGACTTTTTGGCGCATCAGATTATGGCTGCACAAAATACCTATCCAGCATTCTTCTATCACACTAACTTTGACATCGGTAACGCTCGTGTAGCTTCTATCGACTTAAACGAAGTTGCGACATCATCAGATCCTAAAACTACATCTCTATTCTTCCAGATTGTACGGATGTTTATTAAGCGTAAGTTCGCCGTGAGCCGTGACGATATTCCAAAATTCCCACAAGCTTATCGTGAATATGCAACCCAACTGATTAATGAGCTTCTTGAAGACCGCAAAATTATGTCTTATGACGAATTGCACGTTGCGAAAGGCGATCCAATCCTATTAGAAGAATTGGCTGAAGACGCACGTACATTGCGTAAATGGGGTGCTCGTCTTAACTTGGCATCACACAAAGTAGAAGACTTTAAAGACTTGGTTGGCTTTGCTACGGCGTATGTGATTGTCGATCCTGGTACACGCGAATCTCGTGAAGCTATTCGTGACAGTATCGGTCTAACTCAACTAGAAATGGATGCTCTTGGTTCAGGTAACGTAGGTTTCTCAGATCAAGGCTTAACGTACTTCAGTAAAATTAAACTCGAAAAAATGGAATGTTCGGGCTTATATACCGTTTCACTTGGTCCAATCCTTTTATGGTCACTCAGTACACATCCCGATGAACGTGCGCTCCGTAACTACACGTATGACCTTATCGGTGAACGTGGTAAGGCGTTGAAGGTCCTTGCACAATTCTATCCAAAAGGTGCGAAGAACCAGATTAAGACACGGCGTACCATGATTGAGAAAAATGCCAAAAATAAAGGCACGGACTTTGACGAAAACAAAGCAACTGCTTCAGTGATTTCTACCATGGCACAAGAGATGGTTGTTGAATATCAACGCTATGAACTTGAGCAAAACATGAAGAAAAAATTACTGAACCAACGTAAGTCTGAAGCTGTTTCTTCTTAACACCAATCAGCTATATAGATTTGCGTTAATTGGTATATACATTGAAGTGCTTGGAAATGGGTAAGGTCGTTAAACAACGACTTTGCCTATTATCCTGAAGATAAAAGAGTAGGTCGCAAAGCATGGCTTCTACACAAAAATACGGCACACAAACAAAGTTCAGGCCAAGTTCGCTTAAGCGTGATACACGATCAGGCTTAGAGAAAATCCATTTAAAACTTACAGCGCCAGACGGCGCTAATTATTTGGTTGGCGTTCTTGGTGCTATTGCAGTTATTTTGTTTGTTGTTCCGTTTGGCGGTGAGATATTTATAGGGATCGCGTATTACCTATTAAAACGCTACACACATCCGAATGATTACTTTTTTGAGTGGCCATTCCGTGCGCCGTTGCATTCAAACTCACTGGATGCGTCAACTGACATTACATCACGCGTAAAAGATGACGTACTGGACAATCCAAAAGCCTTTTTGGAATACGCACGTACCAATCGCGATAAGCTACAAGGTGAGGGTGTGACTTACCTTGGTCGTTGCCGTGAAACTGGTCTACCTGTTTATGCATCTAACTCCGATGACCGTACACATCAAATTGTGTTAGGTACTACGGGTTCGGGTAAAACAGAATACATGCTAGGTAACTGTGCCAACCAGTACGTACAAAACTCAGGTTATATCTTTGTAGACGCAAAAGGTGATACCAAGGCTCAACAAGACCACTATCGTTTATGTAACCGCTTTGGGCGTAATGAGGATCTATTAACGATCAACTTCATTACCTCAGGTCGTAACATGCTACGTGCACAAACCGACAAGATGACCAACTCAATGAACCAAATGAGCAACACCAGCTCAGGGATGTTGATTGAATTCTTGATCAACTTGCTTGATGACTCAGGCGGTGGCGGTGGTGACATGTGGAAAGGTCGTGCGATGGCCTTTATCGCTGCACTTACACGAGTTTTGGTCTATCTACGTGACAATGGCTTCATTCAGCTTTCACCAAAAGTATTCACGCAATACATGGAACTTGAAGCACTTGAAGAATTGGTATTTTGTCATAACGATAAATACGGGATTGACTTTGAACGTGTGGCTGAACAACTTCAAGGCTACCTCGTTTCATTACCGGGTTATTCAAGCAACCCTAAAAAGTTAAAGAAACAAGAAACCAAAACCCGTGAGCAACACGGTTATATCACCATGCAGTTAACCAAGGCGATTAACGACTTGACGTTTAACTATGGTCACATCTTTGGTGTAGAGCATGGCGGTGATATTGATATTTTTGACGTTGTACTTAACCGCCGTATCTTAACTGTGCCATTACCAGCTCTTGAGCGTTCACCAGACTCACTCAAAATGCTCGGAAAATTAATCATTGGCTCAATTAAACAAATGATGGCTGGTTCCCTTGGTAACAAAATGGAAGGTTTACGCCGTGCCATTATTGACGCACGACCAACCAACGCCACTACTTCATTTAAGCTATTTTTGGACGAATGGGGCTACATCGTTATTGTCGGTGCTTCGGTTTTACCAGCTCAGGCACGTTCGCTTAACTTCTCTATTACGTTCGGTGCTCAAACATTTGAAGATATTGAACGTGGATCTAAAGAGGAAGCAGCTGCTACATGGGGTAACACGACCGTTAAAGCCATTGGACGTACTACTTCGGGTGCTGAAAGTACAACATACAAATTGGTTGATGGTTTTGCTGGTGAAGAGTGGCAAGGTAAAGTTAACTCAATCAATATGTATCAAGGTCTAGTATTCAACCGTTCGGTACCACAAACAGAAGTCCAGTTCGCCAAAGAAAAACGTGTGACCATTGAACAAATTGCCGGACAGCACAACGGCGAATTTACCTTGCTCATATCAACTAAAGGGGAAGGTGGTAAAACTTCAGACGTTAAAATCGTATCAATGTTGGCGTTCTATGTGGCTGGTGCTCAACCCAAGTACTTACGCTTAAATGACCTTTGCCCAATCTTCAATATCCAAAAATCTGAAATCTACGATCCTACTTTAAAAATTGAAGACTTCATTCATGAGATTGAGGAAAAACATACGCTACTGACAGACAACAATTCATCTGCCAATGTCACGGCGCTTGGTGATTTTGAGATCTGCAGAAAGCTCAATAACACCTTGTACGAAAACAACAACACGGTAAAAGACTTTACTCAAGATTTTGTACATCAGATTCTTGAAGCAAGACGTCTTGAATCCATCACACCTGAAGGGATGGCACCTGGACAAAGAACAGTAATGTCTTCGTCCACGGCGAAAGGTGAAATCTCCAAAGAACAAAAACACCGTGAAAGTATTGTTTCAGCACAAAAAGAAGCAAACATTAAAGACCAGATTATTGAGAAGCGAAAACAGTTCCAGTACTTCGGTAAAGATTCTGACATTTCACCTCAAGTACAAGCTGGTGCTTACAACAATGCGGATCTTGATGCTGAATTTAATATCTATGGTGAACGTATAAGCGAACCTGAACAGGCTCAACAGGAAAGTGATGTTGAAACTGTGACTCGCGCCGTTATCACACCAATGAACCTAGACAGCTACTATGATGAATTGAAAGAGATCCTAACAGGATATGACTTAACCGTTGCGCCAATTACTGAATATCAGCTTGTTCAGATACCACGCCATGTAAAACCTGAAGATCAGACACAATACATTGCGGAAAACAAAGCCAGTCTTGATCAAGCCATCTCACATAGCACTAAAAATGAAATGGAATTCGTAGAACAACAGTATGCAGCTAAGTTTGAAAAAGCTTTGATGAAAAACCCGTTCTCGCACGAATGCGTTACTTTTGAAAAATTGTTGGTGATACTTGGTTCAAAAGGTTCTTCAGCTTCATTACGATCAGGCATTACAATCAAAAAAAAGGATGACTAAACGCATCCATGTAGAAGACATAAGGCTGGTTATCCAGCCTTTAGTTTTTTTGGGTGAGCTGTTTGTACTTAATACGCCTTAATTCATCACTCGGCATGTATTGGGCTATTTCATATTCGCTCTTATACGGCGTTTCATTGAATATGGCCAATAACAACAACTGCGACAGCGGAATGGCTTCAGGCACCATCATTTCGATTAAGCGAAACTTTTCAGACGCATTCACATCAAATGCAACCAATAGCGCCGTATATGGAATGTGGCGATCTGCAAGTGATAAATCGGGGTAAATAGGTTGGTCCTAGTGCTAACGTTTGAAAGTCATACATATTCAAGCAAGAGATAGCTTTAGGTACATTGGATAGGTTCACGGCGTAAGATTCAATGTTTGAACACATATTGGCATCCAGTTTGGTTTTAACCCTAGTTTAGATGCATTTTAATATAATAACTTAGTTTTAACGTGCGTATTCTTAAACATAACTAAACCACTTCTTAAAACCTTGTTTTGTTTTAGGCTTAATCGGTATATACCATTTCATAAAAAGTTTAATGAACTGTGTTTTACCCTTTACAATCCTTAATACATCAATTAAATTGCCCTTAAATCACATCCAATATACAGGATATAGGCAATGACTAAAGAACAGCTAGACGACTTACAAACACTTGCAATGACTGACTATAAAACACGTTTACACGTTAAAGGTGTGCGAATTGTTGAAGTGCAACAGTACTCAAAGTCTGTCGATAACAACGCCGTACAACCACTTGCAACTAATACCACTCAACCGCAATTCTTAAATTAATTTTCCAAAAAAATACTTATAAGCACTTTCTGTATTAATATATCTTTATTAGTTTTAATAAAGCATTAATCAATGGAGTGCTTAAAATGTTAGACACTTTACTTTCGGTATTTTCAGCAAAACATAAGCTTTATAAGAATCTCAAGTTAAAACCCTTTATTGATACCCGTTTAGTCAATTCTGACAGCATCGCCATGACCGATGTTTTCCCTTTTCATCAAATCAAAGATTCTCTTTGTATGACTGGTATATCTCCTACTAATTTTGTACCAGGCAAAAACATTGTTTTGAATCCACATGCCAAAGATAACGATTCCATCAGCTACCTTGGTCAAGATACGCAAAATCATAAGCCGTTCTACATCTCTACCTTTGCTGAAGAATTGGCTGAAGTATTTAATCCGATTTTTGCAGAAATCATTCATCTTGAAACACCATGCTTACTTGACCTATCTGAAATTGGGGGCTTCTCAAATTCCAAGTCGGATTTAAGCCAGTACCGTAGCATTGATGATTTTGTAAAAAACGCATGCCCTGATTACATTAGTGATGTGAGTATGGAAAATTTAGATCGAATGTTGTTATGGCCAGAAATCCGTTTATTGAACTCTCCAGATACAACCACTGATCAATTTTTTATCTATGGCTGGAGTCCTAAGATTTTTGTTCAAAATGCTGGTGGATCACATCACATGGCTGCTGCACATTACTTGGCTAAGAAACTGAGCCAATGTGTGCCGATTCAAGGCAAAGTAAGTTTGAATCTAATCTCAAATAAAGCACTTCAAAACTTTGATTCAAAATACGCTGCGTTCGCCGTACCAGATGATGCATTGATTGATATGGGGAATGATTTATCAGAATCAGGGCTTGAATATCAGCTGGTGTTTTTCCGTGAACGTGAAGTTAATTTTATCTTCTTCAAAAAGAATGATCAGAATGCCCGTGTTATTTCGCTATTCAACAATCTGCATGCTTCATTGAATGGTGCATTAAAGACGGCGGTTCAAGCGCAATTCAAAAATGAAGCACTACTCACCATCATGAGTGCTAACCTCTCTGATACATCAAAAGATCAATTTTTTAGCACACGCCCTCACTTAGCTGAGATCTACAATCACGTTCAAAACGAAGTTTGTTTGAGTGGTCCTAAACCGACTAGCCCGACAATCTAAGGGGTAGGGAATATGGATCACCAATCATCAACTACACCACATGCACTCATTCTCGGTCTGACACTTGAACAGGCCATTTCTGTTTTAGCAAAGAAACCCGTTGATGCTACCCACTACAACTATCTTGAAGATGACGAGTACAACACCTACGTCATGATGAAACCTGAGTGGACTAGTCTCAACAAACATGCCTACCTACATGTAGATGGCTTAACCCATGAGCGTAAATGGATGTTTATGCCGAATGCTTCAGGTGAGTACAACTTGCTAGAGGGCTGTATTGACCTGTTTGAACTTAACCAGGCCATCGAACAGCAATATCTTGTGTTTGAACAATTCCTGAATAGCCACGGCGCACCGTTCCGCAAAGTTGGTGAGAAGTTTTCTTTTGTCACTCAACTTCTCTTTGATGCATGGGTGATAGATCCAGAACGTGCGATTCAAAAACTTCATGAGATGAAGGAAACAAAAATCTCATTACAAGTGCCTTTGCTTCATGGGGATAGTCAGCATGATTGATACGCAAAATACTAATGAAAACATTGCTTCAGAAATTGAAGCTCGTAGCGCTTTTGAAAATAGATACGGCGTGGTCGGTAGTCTGTTGGCCAGTGGCAATTATTCTTCTTGGGTGCATCAGGCGAAATGGGAAGCTTTTCGTGATGGTTGGATGCAAAGTGAAGTAGAAACTAAAAAATCTATCTATCAAATGCAAACACCAGCCATCAGCGATGACCAATTGGAAGTGGAAAAATTACTGCAGTTGCTCGATGACTTTTGGAATAAGAAATGGGGCGATTGGAAATCATCTGCAGATATGGTGGCGCAAGGTGAGGCAAATGCCTATGAACATGCGAGAGGATTGCTTGAAACGGCGATAAAACAAGATGAAGCCACATGCCAGTGGTTACGCAATCAATTGGCAACGATTCAAACTGAATTGGATGCTTTTATCACATTCGTTAATGAACACCTTGTTTACCATGAAAGTGATGGTCCAGATTTAATGTCGAAGATCCAGAAGCTCAAACATTTGATAAAGGTTAAACCATGATTACGGTTCAAATAGAGATGTGTGGCTTTGGGATTAAACGGCGTTGGGAGTTTGGAGATCCGCGCCGTGCGCCAATTACAGTTTTAGAAATGGGCTTCATTAAGGTTTGTAAAATGCGTGGTGATAGCAAACTGGTTGAGTTCATGAGGGGTTATGCAGACGACAAAGAATTCAACTGGCATCCCAAAGTTCGCATTGCACGTAGAAAAGCAGAACGTAAAGCCTATTCGTACTATGACAACCACTACAAACAGCAGATTAGAGAACTTTTCGATCGCCAAAATGTAGACCGCCAAAAACAATATGAATTGGAACGCCAAAACAAAGCGTTATTGGCTGTTATTGAACTTAAAAAAGAACAATCGTAGGTATATACCATGACGGGAATTGAATATTTTCAGAAGTATGGCTGGAGTCACGCCGTCCAGTCCGTTAGTCGAATTCCAAGTGAATACAACGAATATTCACCAGATCTCAAAACTGTTGTTGTAAACGGCAACTTTCGTTATGCGATGGCTGCGGAAATCAGCAAAAAGAAAACTGAAGTCTATGTTACTGAGCTCAAACAAATCATTGAGAGTGAAAAGCTACTAGAAGACTTCTTTAACTTGAATCTGGTTGGTATAGAAAAAGGCTTAAGTAATGCTAAGCGTGAAATGCAAGACATGGAAGAACAGGGGATTGTTGAATTCAACCATCGTTTTGATGACGACCTGACTTGCACCACGGAACGCATGAAACTTGCCATCGCTCAAATAGACCATCTTTATCAAAACAACATTACAAAAAGTGAGTAATGCCCATGTTAGAAATGTTCCAAAATCAAACCATGCGATATATCTCTATTGCCATTGGCGTGATTAGTATCTTTATATTCCTATACCTACTTAAACTCGGTGAGGGGCTTGTCATTAGCCTTATAGTTGCTGTGTTCATATGTGGTTTGAGTTTATTCAAACTGAAAAACTACTGTGAAAAAAATAACCCATACATCAATGCAGAACACCTTGCTTGGCTGTATGGTGAATTGCAAGAATATGACCAGGATCTATTCACAACTGTCAGCAATCTGACCAAGAGTACTGGACGTTTAGAATTGAGCCAGCTTAAATCAATCCGTAACCGCTATGCTTCTTCCATGAACGAAACTCAACTACAAGCATTGGCCAGTGAACATACTGAAGAAAGCAAATATCGCTTAGACCAGTACAACTACTCAATTTATGTGATGGATGAAGTCATTAATCAATATTAATGGCTGTAATCGGCTTTGTTGCACAAACCTATCTGTAAAGGCTTTTTCAGCGATATAATTTTCAAATGAAGAAGCCTACACACAAAATCTACCGCACAACCAATTGGCCCGCATATAACCGAGCACTCATGAGTCGCGGAAATATTGCCATTTGGTTTGATCCTGCTACGCAATGGTATGCTCCATCAAAAGGCAAACAAGGGCGAAATCAAACCTACTCCGACGCAGCTATCCAATGCTGCTTAATGATTAAATCCTTATTCCGTCTATCTTTACGTATGGTCACTGGCTTTGTGCAAAGTCTGATTAAACTTTGCGGATTAAATTGGACCGCACCAGATTACAGTACGCTTTGTAGAAGACAAAAGCATATTGATATTGCAATCAGCTACCAAAAAAGTAGCGATGGGCTGCATCTACTCGTAGACTCTACAGGCATGAAGTTTCTAGGTGAGGGCGAATGGAAACGCAAGAAACATGGAGCTGAATATCGTCGCCAATGGCGTAAACTACATATTGGTATAGATGCCAAAACCCTACAAATACGCGCTATTCAGCTCACAACCAATAATGTCAGTGATTCACAGGTGCTTGGTGATTTACTTAATCAGATTCCACAAGAT